>JAHFKH010000015.1:0-9506 GCA_023245435.1 Candidatus Shapirobacteria bacterium
AGTAGAACTAAAAAAAAATATTCTTGATGCGAATATTGATAGTATTGTGTGTCCGGTGGGGGTGGGAACCTCGATTTCGTTTGCCACTAAAAGTGGTGGTCAAACAATTTTGCAGTGTGATAATTTAACTAGTAAAATTGCCTCAGTTTCGGCCCAATCGGGTACATTTAATTTGACTAGTGGCGAGGTTACGGTTATGGATTGTGATAATTTTGTTAGTTGTGAAATAAGTAGTGGGTTAAAAGTAACTAGCGTTGATTTTAATTTAAATATTGGAATAACTGATAGCCAAGGGGTGGGTCAAACGTGGAGCTTTGTGAGTAAAGTCGTGCCAAGATAGAAGTAAATTTTGTTTATAGTATTTTACTATATGAATTATAAGCCAGAAGGAGGGGGTGGAGATGGAAAAATTGTTTTAAAAATGACAAAAAATTTGGGGGTGTCAAGGGTTAAAAATGTGGGATAAATTATGGGGTTTTGGTAAAGCTGAGTAGATATAGTGTTCATACATATTGGCTATATAGCAATTTCCTCCCCCGTTCCCCTATTGACAAATTTAATGTTATGGGATACAATATCGACAGTGTTAGATTTACATTTTTAATATAAAAATGAAAAGTAATAATGAGTTGTTTAGCAATATTAAGAAAGTTGTTGATGTGGCTTTAAGAGTTGGTGGTTCTTGTGCAATTATTGCTGGTGTTGGTATTAAGGCTAATCCTTCTTACGTTGAAGTTCCAACCAATAATGATCCTATTAGATGGACTACACAACATTTGGGTGTTTATTCTCCTCAATATTTTTGCTCTGATTCTAGTATTCCATATGTTGAACCAAGATGTGAAGACAATAGTAAAGGTAGTAATTATTCTAATTGTCGGGTTGACTTTGGAACTAATGAGATTGTATTAGATTTTTTTGAGAGTACTAAAAGTTGTGATCAACTTGGCTTTACTGAGGTTAGTGTTAATGGAACTAAAATACTACCTACTCTTCCTTCACAAAGACCTTAATTATATTAATTGATATAAAAATTTACCGTTTTTAATTTCTTGTGTTTGTGCTGGAATATGTAGTTTGGTATGCTTAATGCAGAATTTAATATGAAACAAATTTTGCATATTGTAGTATTTTTTTTGATATTTTTGATATTGGAATTTTTTGTTTCTAGTAAACAGATTTATGCTGAATGTTATCCTGGTGCAGGTGTACAAACATTTCCAAACTGTGATTGTGTTGGTAGTTGTGTTCAAGAAGCATGTCCGGCAAATCCACCTGGGCCGTGTGTAGGGTACTTTACTACAGAATTTAATTGTTCAGCTGATCGATGTACAGGGCAAATACGACAATGTACAAGCACAACTTGTACTAGTGGTGGAGGGAATTATGTTCCTTTGAGCTGTCCGGCGGGGTCGGTGCTGTCGTGCGGGGCGCAGGGGGAGCAATATGCTAATGCTGCTTGTACCACTCAACAAATATGTGATTCGAGATATTTCCCCTCATATATTGGGGCTAATTGTGGTGGAAGTAATAATGACTGTTATAAAAACTGTAGTTGTTGTGCCACTGGTACAACTAGATCGTGTGTTGATGGGGGCAATTATGTGTGGACGACAACGGCTACTCGTGATGCTTTTGGTAATTGGAGTAGTGAAAAATATTGTCAAAATAATCATGATGATACTTGGATTAGTAGTGCTGACCCATGGTGGCCATTATCTTGTGAAGCTTTACGCCTTAATGAAGGTGATACTTGTAACTTTAATACCACGTGTCATAAAAGTACTTGTAGTTGTGTCCCAGGCGGGGCTTGTGGTGGTTTAGTGCCACCAACCAACCCCAGTATTGGAGCGACCACTTCAACCACAGCTACTTTAAATTGGACTGATGGGAGTGGTGGAACATTACAATTAATTCGAGTTGGTACCAGTCAGGCACAGGTTATGACTGGCTGTCCTGGTGGTTGTTTATTAGTAGCTTCTATTCCCCTAACTCAAAGATCAATTGGACTAACTAATTTAACTCCACAAACCACTTATTATTGGCGAGTAGTAGAATTTTTGGATGCTAATAATTATGTTGATTTTGGTAATGTTTGTCTATCTTCAACCACTCAGCAATTTACCACACCAATGACAAATTATTTGCCATTTGTATCAACATTTGATTTAAAAAATAATTTGGGGACGGTGGTAAGTTGGGATAGTGGAAACAAAAATCATATATGTAAAACTGGATTTAATGGATCAAAGTTAGTGACTTTTAATTTTACCTTGGTTGATTTAAATGGAGCCAGTGATATTCAAACAGCCCAAATGAGGTGGAATGGTGGGGTAACAAATTTAGTTTTAGGGGCTCCATCGGGAATAACTCGAGAAGCCACAGCCACCATTGATTATACCGGTGTAAATGGGGTTAATACTTTACCAGTTTATGTCGATATTACCGACAGTCAGGCCGATACTGGTTGGTATGATACTGGGTATTCATGGAAAGTATGGAATTGTGATGTGCCAGTGTCGGGGTCAATTTTTGATGGTTCAGCTGGACAGGCGTGTAACAATACGGGTTTTTCCACTCCCCTGGCCGCCAGTGTGGTTTATCATGATGTAAATAATAATATTGATCAAACCACAAATTTGGTATGGGGAAATAGTTATTTGCCATTAGTAAATGGCGGAACAGTGGGTAATATTGATGGTAATTTGCAGGCTTCAGGGCGGTTTACTCGATTAATTGATGCGGGAGTGGGAACAACTATTTGTCCTTCTGCCTCACAATTTGATGTGGGGACAAATGTGTCGGCATATTCGACTAATCCAAGTTTAGTGGTTGATTTGTCATATATTAAAACTCAGGAAAATTGGTTTTCGGGACGGGGTGTTGATATTCGAAGTAAAACGGAAATTGCTTCGGGAGTACCAGTAACAGCTAATAGTGCCTTAAGTGTGGATAATTTAGCAATTGGGATATCAAATAATGGATTTGTAGCGACTAACTCGTTTCGCAATACCAATGGTTGGAATGATAGTAATCAATATGGGTCGCCTCATAATTGGTTTGTAAATAAAGCGGTAATGGATAATAAAAAATATAATTATCAATCAATTTATAATGATTATTTTATAAAATTGGGTGAAGGAGTAACGGGAGTAACGACTATTTCTACTGGTGATACTGGGGTTTTGTTTGTCAATGGTGATTTAAATATTGAAAATGATGTAGTGGTGTCGGCTAATAAATATTTAATGGTGGTGGCGTCGGGAAAAATAAATATAGGAGTGGGGGCGTCACGAGTCGATGGAATTTATGTGGCCGATAGTGGGATAGGAGCAACGGGCGATAGTGATAATTCTTTGGTGATAAATGGGGTGTTATATACTTTGAATAATATTAGATTGGCCCGAAGTTATGCGACAAAAAGTTTAAATAATACCTTACCTGCGGTGATAGTTAACTATCGACCCGACATGATTTTTGCCATGCCAGGAAAATTAAATAAAGTTTTATCAGGATTTAAAGAACTATGAAACAATTAAAAATTACGAATTACGAATTACGAATTAAACAAAGTAAAGGACAAGTCGCAATTATAGTTCTTTTGGTATCAGCCATAATGTTAAGTTTGGGTTTGTCAATGTCAAAAAAAGAAGTAGTTGATGTTAAAATTGCCACCAATGATGAGTTGCTTAAAAAAGCTTTTGATGCGGCTGAGTCGGGAATAAATTATTATTTGGGGACAGGCGGGACTGATTATGCTTCACCTGCTGGTGACAGTTTTGCCAAAATTACGGCGACAAATATTGGAGTGGGACAAACAGTAGATTTTGGAGAATATGTTCCAAATGGGAGTAGTGAATCGTATTGGTTGGTTGATCATATTGCGTCGGGCGATTTGGGAACGAGTTATTTACCCGATGCTTCGGTTGATGTTTGCGGGGTTGGGTTTTCCGGATTGGTTGAAGTTAATTATTTTTACAAAATTGGGGCAAGTTATTATTTACGGCGGAATATGTATGATTTAAATTCGAGCTGTGCCACCGTTGATACTAGTTTGGGGTTATCTGTATTATTGTCGGTAACACCGGTAATTAATGGGGGAAAATTTTATATAAGTGCCAATAATGGAGGAACTTTTGCATCACAAGGGGTTGATGTATCGTCTTTGGGACAAGCAGGGGGAACTCAAGCGGGGGCCAATGCTCAGGCAGATAAAAAATTAAATATTCGACAACGATATAAGGTACCAGGGTTTATGACATCAGGCATGGTGGCCGAAGGGTCGATATTGAGTGATTAAAAATATTTTTATTTTTGCTAGACTTAATTTATATGAGTAGTAATGTGGGAATTGATTTAGGCTTGGGGAGCATTAAGGTGGTGTCGTTGTCGAAAGATGGGGAGAAAGTAATTTTGGATAATATTGGTGAGGTTAAAACTCCTAAATTTGAAAAAGTTTCTGATTTGAGTACTCCTTTAAAAAATTTATTAAAGGAAATGAAACTGGAAAAATCGCAAGTGGTAGTGTCGTTGCCTGAAGATAAAATTGTGTCGCGATTGGTGTCATTGCCGCCCCTAAAAGATAGTGAAATAAAAGATGCCCTGCGGTTTGAAGCTGAGACATTTGTCCCTTATCCTTTGGATGAAGTTTCAATTGATTATGAAGTAATTAATACCGATGAAGGTGGTCGACTAACAGTTTTTGCGATTGCGGCTCGTAACGATTTAATTGCCGAATATGTAAAATTGGCCAAAAATTGTGGAGTAGAATTGATGGCCATTGAATCTACGGCTTTGTCTTTGCGACGGGTAGTCAATCAAATGGTAATTAATTCCACTTCAATAATGATTTTGGATATTGGAGAAAAATTTTCGGATATTGTTAGTTTGCATGAATCAAATATATTTTTTGCCCGATCACTACCGGTTGGGGGTGAGTCACTAACACGAGCAATATCGGTTAACTTGGGTTTAGATATGGCCAGTGCCGAAGAATATAAAAAAGCCTATGGTATGAAAGAAATGGAATTGGAAGGTAAAATAAAAAATGCAATTATGCCAGTGTTTGAAAGTATTTCAGAAGAAGTTAGACGAGCAATCGCGATGTACGTTGAATCACACAATAAATCAGTTGATTTGTTAATTTTGAGTGGTGGTGGGGCAAAAATGCCGGGTTTGGCGGAAGAATTAACCAAAAAATTAGGAGTAGAAGTATCGGTTATGCAACCATTTTTGCATGTTGATGTCACCAAAATTGTGGTACCAATTGATTTAAATTTGGATGGTTATAGGTTTTGTGTTGCGGCCGGTTGTGCCATGAGAGGTTTGATATGAGTTTAAATTTGCTCCCAAGTCAGGCAAAATTTCAAATGGATAAAATCAAAGCGACGGCTTTGAGTCGAAAAATAATGACGATTTTTTTGATTACTTTTATTGTTATTACAATATTGGTTTTGGGAGTAGAACAAGGGGCGAAATGGGTTTTAAATTTACAAAGTAATAAATATCAGTCGGCGATGAATAGTTATTTACAGTCTTCAACCGAAATTGTGACGAGTCAATTGATTAAATTTCGAGCCAAACTTTTGGGTAAAGTTTTGGCCGATCGATTTGAATATGCTGACGCTTTTGGGGTGGTGGGTAATATTTTTGATCCTAGTATCAAGGTCAAAGATTTTGATTTAAAAGAAAAAAGTTTTTTTGTGATGACGGTAATTGCTAATAGTGCCGATTCGATGAAATTATTGGAGTCACGAGTGGTAGAAATTAATTCGGGGGCTGAGTCGCAAATTAAAAAAGTAGTAATCAAGTCGGTCACCTATTCAAAACAAACTTTGGAATGGTTGGTGGAAATGGAGGTATTTTTAAAATGAGTAAAATAAAAAATACATTACCCGATAAATTGTTTGGACTCGATGTGGGGATATTGTTAGTTTGGGCTATACCAGTGTCAGTGATAACCATATTGGTTTTTGTTTTTATGGGTTTAGTTGTCCCAAGATTTGAACAAATATCAACTTTGTGGGGACAAATTGATAAAGTTACCAAAGAGACTAAAGTATTAAATGACAAAAGAATTTATTTATTGTCTTTGGATCAAGCTGATTTAAAGGCAAAATCGGCTTTAGTGGAAAGTGGGGTATTATCGGAAAAAAATTCATATTTGTTAATTAAAATTGTTAGCAAGGTAGTGGCTGATTTTGGTTATCAGGTGGGTGATTTTTCGGTATCTTTGGGGGATGTCAAACAAATTGATCAAAAGTCGACAACTTTTGCTTATCAAAAAGTGCCAGTTGAGGTTAGTTTGACCGGACCAAAAGATAATTTTTTGAAAATGGTTTTTGCAATTGAAAATAGTTTGCCAGTGTTATCAATTGATGAATTTAGTATGACAAGCATTGGGGAAGTGGCAACCATAAAAATGAACGTCTCGGCTTATTATTTGCCTGATTGGACGCAAAATAAATTGGAATCATTGTCAGTAACCGATTTGACACCAAATAAGGACGAATCGTCAGTTTTATCAAAAATAGGTAGTTATAAGTATTATGGTGGCACCGAAGGTCAAATTGGAGGAAGTGTGGGTAAATTTGTGCCAATAGAAAGAGCTGATCCTTTTTATTGAGATTATTCTTTAATTTCGAGTAAATAGTGAACTTCGGGATAGGCCAAATTTAAAAGGGTGCGAATTGATTTGATAACCTTGCCTTCTTTGCCAATTAATTGGCCAATAAATTCAGGGAGAGCAGAAATAGTAATAACTAAAGTCCCATTTTCATCACGAGTAGTCATAGAAACACCAGCATTTTCAGGTAAAATTGAGCTAACTATATATTGAGCAGTTTGAGCAATATCGTTCATATTTAGGCAGTTTTAGCAATAACTTTTTTCTTTTTATTAGGATATTTGGCGGGATTTAATAATTTTTCAACTCCGAGAGTCAATTGAGCACCGTTTTTGATCCATTTTTGCATTTCGTCTTTGTTTACTTCCAAAGTTTTGGTAGCAGGGGTATAAAAACCCAAATCAGCGGTAAATTTACCGTTCATTTTGCTGTGCTCTTCGGCAACAACAATTCTAAACGATCTTTGATGAATTTTTCCAGTCGGTCTTAATTTTATTTTTAGCATAGGTAGGATTATAACAGATTTTTTAAGCTTTCGGTGGCATTAATCGCGGCTTGTTCTTCGGCTTTTTGTTTGGAGTTGCCCTCTCCTTTGGCAATTAATTTGTCGCCAATATAGGCACCTGAGGTAAATTTTTTGTCATGATCGGGCCCGGTTTGCTCAATTATTTGATAATTTGGGGTAATCCCCTGTTTTGATTGAGACAATTCTTGGAAAATACTTTTAGGGTCTTTGTACTGATTTTTGTTTGATAATTCGTCAATACTTTTATGTAAAATTTGAGATAAAAAAGTATCAACGGCATTTTGACCACCATCAAGGTAAATTGCGCCAATAATAGCCTCAAGTGTATCGGCTAATATGGAGATATTAAGACGGCCACCGTGAGTTTCTTCACCTTTGGAAAGATAAATATAATCGCCTATCTTTAGGTCTAAAGCAATACTGGCTAAATTTTGGGTACGGACAATTAAACTTCGTAAATTGGTCATTTGTCCTTCATTAAAATCAGGAAATTTTTTGTAAAGTGTTTGAGAGGTCCATAATTCTAAAACGGCGTCACCTAAAAATTCGAGTCTTTCGTTGGAAATTGAATAAGGATTTTTATATTCGTTTAGTGAAGAACGATGAACTAAGGCTTGGTTTAGTAATTTTTCGTCGTTAAAACTAATATTTAATAGTTTTAATAATGGTTTTAAATCAGTCATGGTTGTTTGGTTTAATTATAGAACCTAGAACGGCGTTTATAAAAGAAGAAGATGATTCGTTGCCGTATTCTTTGGCAATTTCAACGGCTTCGTCAATAACAACTTTGGCGGGAACTTGGTCGGGGGTAAATAATATTTCCCAAATAGCGAGGCGTAAAATAGATAAATCAATGCGATTTATTTTGTCGATAGGCCATTTTGGGGCAAAAAAAGCGATTTTAGCGTCAATTTCGGGTATTTGAGAAACGATGGATTTTATGGCTAATTTTGGAGTTGATTTGATTGATTCCCAAGCAAAAAGCTCCTGAAATAGGTGGATACGTTTTTTGTGGCGAGGATCAAGCTTGCTTTTCACTGGTGACAGTTTTGACAGATGAAACCGGGACGTTTATCTTGGCCACATTTAAGACATTTGGTAACTTGGGCCAAAGCCGGTCCGGTAATGGTGGCACGTCGACGTCCTTGACGACGGGAAGAGGGCCAATGTTTAGGTAGTGCGGTCATGGAGGTATTTTAGCATTAATTTGTGGTATTGGTATTGGTTTGATCAATAATCAACTTTTTTATATCAAACTTGGTCTTGAGGAGGTCTTCGATAATTAATTTGCCAATTTCAATTGATTTTTGATCAAAATAATAATGGCCATGTTGGAGGGTAGAAAATAATTGACCAGGACCGCGAATTTTTAAGTCAAACTCAGCTAATTGTTGACCTTCATAATGAGAGGTTAAATATTTTAAACGGCTACTATTTTCATTATCAGCAAATAAATAACAAAAACCAGGGTCGACTCCCCTGCCGACTCGACCACGTAATTGATGAAGTGAAGCTAAACCAAATCGATCAGCTGATTGAATAATTATAACCGTAGCATTGGGAAAATCGATACCAACTTCAATAATAGGAGTGGTGACCAAAATATTTATTTTATTTTTTTTAAAATCACTAAAAATTTTTTGACGATCTATTTCTTTTATTTTGCCATGGATTAATTCCAATTTTAATTTGGGAAATAATGGTTTAAGTAGAGCAAACTCGGCGGTGGCCGATTTGACAGTCGATAATGATTCGGAATCGTTTATAAAAGGACAAACAATAAACGCTTGTTCATCCGTGGTTTCAATTTGATTTTTTAACCATAAATAACAATCAGATATTTTATTTTTGGGAACAATAAAAGTTTTGACTGGCTTCCAATGAGGTAAATGATTTAAATAAGAGATATCTAAATGACCATAAACTGACAGAGCCAAAGTTCTAGGAATGGGGGTGGCAGACATAGAAATAGTGTGAGGCGGATTTTTGAGTTTGGCCAAAAAATTACGTTGAATAACGCCAAATTTATGTTGTTCGTCGATGACTAATAAGGCAATTTTTTTGAAAAATGTGGCGTTTTGATAAAAAGCAGCATGGGTAGAAATGATAATGGAATTGGCAGGAAGTTTGCTCAATTTATTTTTATTGTTAAGTAAAAATATGGGAGTTTTAGGTAATGTTTTTTTGAAAAAGGCAAAGTGTTGATTGGCTAAAACTAAAGTTGGGGCCACAATTAAAGAAATGTGTTTATTGTTTGAGGTCAGGTGAGCGGCTAACAGAGCGATGATGGTTTTACCAGAACCAACGTCACCACAAAGTAAACGGTGAGTGGGATGGGATGATAATAAATCTTTT
>JAHFKH010000015.1:9516-18680 GCA_023245435.1 Candidatus Shapirobacteria bacterium
ATCTTTTTTAATTTCGTCCCAGGCAATTTGTTGAGAAGCAGAAAGGGTATAAGGTAAAAAATTTGTTTTAGGAATTTTGGATAGTATAAAGGCGGGTTTTTTGTGAGTAATGTTTTGTTTTTGTAAAGTTGAGGTGGCCAATAAAGACAAAGATTGATGTAAATTTAGCCGATTTTGAGCCAAAAGTAATAGTTTTTGAGAATCGGGCTGGTGAATTTGGAATAAAGCTTTTTTGATATCGAATAATTTATATTTGGTTAAAATATTTTGGGGCAAAATTTCGGAATAATTTGAAAGTAGGGTTTCTAAATTTAATTTAATGGTTTTTTCAATCCAATTAGAATTAAGGGCGGCGCTTTGGTGATATAGGGGAATAATTCTGCCGGTTTTACTGCCAATTAGCGGGTTAACTATGGTTATTTTATTTTGAAAAATAGAGACTGACCCAGCGACGTTTAAAGTTTGTCCGACTATAATATTTTTAACTAAATATGGTTGATTAAACCAAATTAAATTTAGAGTACCGGTGCTATCTTTGATAGAAGCTCGTTGAATATTTTTATGACTTTTGGTGTAAATGTTTTGAAAAGATAAAACAATACCGCTGTAGGTAGCTGGTTCGTTTAAAATAAATTGGGAAATATTTAAAGTGTGGGAAAAATCAAGATAACGAAATGGTAAATAAAATAATAAATCCAAAGGAGCGTAAATTCCTAAATCATTGAGTTTTTTAACCGAGATGGGACCAATGTTTTTTAAAGCCGACAGTTTGTCCATTTTCCTATGTTATCATTTGTATATGAGGTTTATGGGTTTACGAAAAAGACAATGGAAAAAAATAATTTTGGTAATCGCTTCCATGGCATTACTACTATCAGGAATAGTGCCATTCTTAGGCGTATTCCTAAAATAGATTGGAAAAGCAAACGGACGTGGTATAACTTGTTTAAGTTTGCCTTGATGGGAATGGCGGTAGTTTTGGTGATAGTTTTATTTTTGTTTGTCTGGTTTTCCAAAGATTTACCAAATCCAGCCAAGGTGGTGCGTCATGATGGTTTTACTTCACGAATTTATGATCGAAATGGTGAATTAATTTATGATGTGTACAAAGACGCCAAGCGTGACCCGGTGGTGTGGGCCGATGTCCCCGAATATTTAAAGAAAGCGACGATCGCGGTTGAAGACAAAGAGTTTTATAAACATCAGGGTTTTGATCCTTTGACTCCATTTAGAATCATAAAAAATATTTTTTATTTTAAAAAAATTACCGGTGGTTCAACTTTGACCCAACAATTAGTTAAAAATGTATTATTAAATTCTGATGTTACGATTACACGAAAAATTAAAGAATTTATTTTAGCAGTCCAAATTGAAGCAAAATATAAAAAAGATGAAATTTTGTTGATGTATTTAAATGAAGCACCGTATGGTGGAGCGGCCTGGGGTGTGGGTTCGGCGGCGCAACAGTATTTTGGAAAAAATGTCAAAGATTTAAATTTTGTGGAGTCAGTAATTTTGGCGGGTTTGCCACAACGACCAAATGTATATTCACCATTTTCTAAAACTCCAAAAGCGTATATTGAACGAAGTGCTCATGTGTTAACGCGGATGGTGGAAGACGGCTATATTACAGCGGAACAAAAAATTGAAGCCCAAAAAGAATTGGAAAATTATAAATTTTATGACAATAAATCACAATTATTGTCACCACATTTTGTATTTTGGGTTAAAGATCAATTAATTGATAAATACGGTGAAGATATGGTTGAAGGAGGTGGTTTAAAAATTACCACAACTTTGGATTTGAATATTCAAAATGAAGTGCAAAAAATTGTAAGTGAAGAAATTGATAAAAGTGAAAAATTGGGAATTAGTAATGGAGCGGCTATGGTAATTGACCCAACTAATGGCCAAATTTTGGCTATGGTCGGGTCACGAGATTATAATTCAACTAAAACTGATGGAAAATTTAATGTAACAACCCAGGCTTTGCGACAACCAGGGTCGGCTATAAAACCAGTAACTTATTTAACGGCCATAAAAAAAGGTTATACGGCAGCATCGTTGATCATGGATACACCAGTGACTTTTGCCTCGACTAGCCCTGGTCAAAAAGATTATAGTCCCCAAAATTATACTGGAAAATTTGTAGGACCTTTGAGTTTACGTCAAGCTTTGGGAAATTCGATTAACACAACGGCGGTAAAAGTGTTGGCACGAGTCGGGTTATCAAATATGTTGCAACAAGCTTTTAATATGGGGCTAACAACTTTAGAGCCAACCACAGAAAATTTAAAACGTTTTGGATTTGCGGTAACACTAGGTGGAGCAGAAGTAAGGATGATTGATTTGACATCGGCGTATGGGGCTTTTGCCAATGGGGGTAAACGATTTGACCCGGTAGGAATTTTAAAAGTAGAAGATCAGTCGGGTCGAGTGTTGGAAGAATATCAGCCAGTGGCTGGCAAACAAGTAATGAGTCCGCAAGAGGCTTTTATTATTTCAAATATTTTATCGGACAATTTTGCCCGAGAAATAACTTTTGGGGCAGTTAATTCATTAAATATTACGGGGTATCAAGTGGCGGTAAAAACCGGAACGACCAATGATAAACGAGACAACTGGACAATTGGCTGGACCCCAAATTTGTTGGCTTCAGTGTGGGTGGGAAATAACGATAATAGCCCAATGGGTAAGGTGGCTTCGGGGGTATCGGGAGCTAGCCCAATTTGGCGTCGAATAATGCTTTTGACTTTGCCAAAACGTCCAAAACAAGATTTTCCCATCCCTGATAAAATTGTAAGTTTAGAAGTTGATCGAGTTTCGGGGTGGCCAGCACATGATGGTTTTGCCAGTAGACAGGATTATTTTATCGATGGAACCCAACCGGTGGGGGCTGATCCAATTCATTTACAGGCAAAAGTGTGTAAAGATAAAGCCGGGTTGGCTACGCCCGAGGATATTACAAATAATAATTTTAATACCAAAGAGTTTTTTAAATTTGTGGAAGACGACCCGGTTTCGACTGATGGCAAAAATCGCTGGCAGGAAGGAATTGATGGCTGGATTGCGACTCAGGCGGACAAAGACAAGTATTTTCCCCCGACTAGTTACTGTCGGACAGACGGAATGGTAACGGTTAATTTTGACTCCCCTAGCGACCACCAAACTGTGTCAAATACCTTTGACGTAGTAATTTCGACTTCTTCATTAAAAAAGATAAATGAGGTCAAATTGTGGGTTAATGGAACCGAGTCAAAGACCTGGTCGGAGCGACCTTTTGAGACAAGCTTGCACCTTGATGATGGGCTGTATACTTTAAAGGTTAGGGCGACTGACAAAGATGGGGCAAGTAATGAACGAGAGATTAAAATTGGGGTCAATAAACCTTGGGATTGGACACCGTCACCTACCCCGATTCCAACTGTTTTGCCCACCCCAATTGTTACGATAATACCTAGTTCGACCTAGATTGATATATAAAAATAGCCTTAGAATCGGTTAAATATATTTTGATATATTTATTAGCAGTCAACTATACCGAGTGCTAATTGTAGTTATTGAATTTTTTAATTTTTTCCGCTTCTTCTATTTCTGCTTGAGTTGGTTGTTTTGTCATTATTTCGGGAAGTACAGAAATAGGTTTTGGATTTTTTGCAAGTATATTATTTATTTCTTCGGTTGTTTTACTTATTTTTTGGATTATATCTTTTGGCATATATTTTGTATTTTATCAAACTAAATTAAATACTGACATATGGGTTTTTTTGGCGGTTTTGTCATCACAATTATAGTAGTAAACCCGGAAGGTATACTTGTTTTCAAAGATATCGGTAATTTCCATGGACCATAAGATGTTTTTGTCGATTAAAGCTGAATATTTTTTAATTAGTTCAATTGGGTCGGTTTTTTCATTAATGGTGACATTGGCATCGAGGGTGATTATTTGGGAAGTAAGCTCAAATGCCAAATTATCAGCGATTTTGGGGGTATAATTTTCGGGTTTTGGTAAATCATCCAAAATCGTTTCGGAAAATTGGTTACCATCGTAAGTAGTCAAGGCAAATTTTTCAACATATTTACCATCTTCTTGATAATATATTTTGCCAATTTCAAAGAATTTGGGATTTGGCAGTTTAAAACGATTATATTGGTCCAATTGTTGCTTAAGTGAAGGGATTAAACTTTGACGTAAATAGACTGATTCGGAATTTATGCTATTTTGGGTGGTAATGACGGTTTTGGGGTCCATAGGTTGTGATACCAAAGGCCAAGTAATAACTTCGTCATAACCCAAAGCCACATATTTGTCTTTTAACTCTTCGATTAAATTTATTATTTTGGGGGTAATATTGGATATTTTTTTATAGGCAAGTGGCTCTGTAGTCGGAATATTGTTGTAGCCATAAAATCGGATAATTTCTTCGGATAAATCCTCGGGAATGGTAATATCTGTACGAATACTGGGTGGAGTAATTAACGAGATTGCTTCGTCATTATCATTCCTCGCAATGACGCATCCTAAATTTTTTAAAGTATTTTTGCCAAAATCGACGGGAATATTTATTCCCGAAATAGTACTAGGAGAATTGTAGTCAAAATTTATTTGAGGAATAGAAACGGGGTGGGGATAATAGTCAAAAAGTGAGGAGGAAACTTGACCTTGAGTTAATTCTTCAATTAATTTAACTAAATGAGAAAATGCCAAAGGTATTAACTCTGGATCTAAAAATTTTTCCAACCTAGTTCCGGCCTCGGTCGTCGATTTTAATGATTGACTGTTTTGACGGACAGTTGTGGGATTATAAACTGCCAATTCAACAATAGTTTCAGTTGTCTGGTCGTCAATGGCGCACGACTCCCCTCCCCAAAAACTGAGACTTAATGGTTTATCAGGACTATTGACCATTAGAATAGTTTTATCTAATTTTAATTTGGTGCCATCAAGACTAGTAAATTCAGAATAATTGGGATTCATTTCCCAAATTAGTTTTTCTCCAGATTTGGCAGTATCAAACGCATGACAGGGAATGCCGTATAAAAACATAATATAATTGGTCAAATCGACCAAGGTATTAATTGAATTTGTACCATGTAATCGGACAAATTTTGATAACCAATCGGGAGAAGGTTTATTGTTTAAATTTGATATTTTTATAGCATTAATCCGAACGACATTATCGGTAGTCACTAAAATATCTAAATTATTATTGTTTTGATTGATATTTATGGTTGGGGTAACTAAAGGAATATTGTAAAGAACAGCCAGATCGCGGGCAAGACCGTAATAACCTAAACAGTCGCCGCGATTAATTTTAATATCTAAATCAAAAACAATTTCGTTTTCAATTTCTTGGTAAAAATTTGTAAAATGACCAATCATGGTTAAATCGTCACGTAGTTTTTGAGGTTTGACGTTTAAATCGGGCAAAAATGTTTTAAGATGTGAATAAATTATTTTCATAAGACAAACCCTCCCCCGACCCCTCCCTTGACAGGGCGGGGTGAAATTTTATTTATTGTATTAATTAAGTTTTTCATAATTCATTGGGTTTATAGGCGAGATTGCCACCCATTAAGGTTCTAATATCAGTTATATTTTTTTGGACCATAGTCCAACGATCAAGACCCATTCCAAAAGCGAATCCAGAATAAATAGTCGGGTCAATTCCCGCCATGGTTAAAACTTTGGGATGAATCATACCCGCTCCACCCATTTCAATCCAGCCGGCATATTTACATAAAGTACACCCCGTGCCTTGACAGTTAAAACATTGCATATCAGGACCAACTCCGGGCTCAACTTCGGGGTAATATTTACATCGATAACGAACAATAACCTTGGGGCCGTATAAAGTTTTAAACATTAGGTCCATGGTACCGATTAAATCTTTCATAGTAATTCCTTTATCGACGACCACGGCTTGATATTGGTGAAAAACAAAATGATTGCTGCGATTAACTTTTTCATTACGATAAACTGATCCAGGAAAAGCGGCACGGATGGGTAAATTTTTTGATTCATTTTGTAATAAATATGATTCGATAGTAGATGTTTGGGTACGAAGTAAATAATTTGGCTCTTGAATATAAAGGGTGTCTTGCATGTCCATAGCAGGATGATTTTCGGGGACATTTAGACGTTTAAAATTGTATTCAGAGGTAACAATTTCGGGACTATTGTATATAGAAAAGCCTAACTTGGCAAAAACTTCGTTTAATTGTCTTTCGGTTATTGTGATTGGATGTAAGTGACCGATTTTAGGTAAACTAAATTGTGAGTTATGAGTTACGAGTTTTAAGTTACGAGTTACTGGGGCGAAATTTTTTGATTTAATTAAATTTTCTAAATCATTTTTTAATAAATTTAAATTTGCTCCGTATTCTTTTGGATTCTCTGCTGTTTTAATTTCGGAAAATAATTTATTAATTTTCCCATTACGGCCTAATAATTCAATGCGAATTAGTTCTAAATCAGCCGAATTTTCGGTTTTATTTATTTTATTTGTATAATCTATTTTTATTTGATTTAGGTCCATTTTACAAAAACCCCGCCGTGGCGGGGTTATTTTTTAAATTAAAAGCCCCTCCCCTATTTTAGGGAAGTAAAGATAGCTTTGAAAGTAGCAGGTTCTTTGATCGCCATTTCGGATAACATTTTACGATTGATTTCGATTTTGTTATCTTTGAGTTTTTTGATAAAAACTGAATAGCTAGTTTGAAATTCTTTGAGAGCGGCATTAATACGAATAATCCACAATTTGCGCATATCACGTCGGCGAATTCGACGACCATTGTAGGCGTATTGACCAGCATGTAATACAGCTTCGGCAGCGACTTTGTAGCGCTTGGATCGGGTCATCCAATAACCCTTGGCGGCTTTTAATACTTTTTTATGAAATTGTCGACGAACGACACCAGTTTTAACACGCATATTTTATAGTAAACCTAATAATTTTTTAACTTTAATAGCAAATTTACCCAAAACTAATTGTTTGCCTTTTAAACGGCGAAGTTGTTTTTTAGATTTTTTACGTCGTAAATGACGATTGAATGATGACATCCGCATGACTTTACCATTTGGGGTAACTTCAAAACGGTTACTAACTGATTTTTTGACACGATGTCTTTTACTCTGTTTTTCCATTGTTTTTTGGTTTTAAATTTTTGACTGGTCCAAAAGAGGCAATCAATCTTTTGCCCATTAATTTTGGTTCAGAATCGATTATACCAACTTGTTCGATATCTTTTTTAAATTTATCGAGAAGCTGATGTCCAAATTCAACCCTTTGTATTTGGCGACCTTGGAATTTTATACTGATTTTAACTTTATTTCCAGTAGATAAAAATTCTTTAGCCCGTTTTACCCGAGTTTCGTAATCACCGGCACCGATAAATGGGCTAAGTTGAAGCTCTTTGGTATCACCACCTTTCATGCCCTTTTTTTCTGATTTGGCTTTTTTGGCTTCTTGATATTTATATTTGGAAAATTCAATTAATTTGACAACAGGTGGCTTGGCCATGGGAGCAATTTCAACTAAATCCAACCCAGTGGAGCGAGACATTTCAAAAGCTTCAGCCAAAGAAACGACCCCAATTTGTTTGGCATCTTCGTCTATTAATCGTACTTCAGGTGAAGTGATTTGGCGATTGGTTCTGATGTATTTTCGATTATCCATTGGGTTATTTTATCAAATTTAAGGATTTAGTTTGGACTTGTTCCTTAATTTTGGTAATAAATTGAGAGACAGGAATAGCACCAAGATCTTGACCATCTCGTTGGCGGACAGCTACCGAATTTGATTCAGCTTCGCGTTGTCCAATAACTAACATATAGGGAATTTTTTGCATTTGGGCATCACGAATTTTGGCCTGCATTTTTTCAGACCTATCATCAATTTCTACCCTAATTCCGGCATCTTTTAATTCTTGCATGACTTTATGTGAAAATTCATGTTGGGCGTCGGTAATGGGAATTAATTTTACTTGAACCGGCGAAAGCCAGGTGGGAAATGCTCCAGCAAAATGTTCAAGCATAATCATCATAAATCTTTCTGGTGAGCCAATAATGGCGCGGTGAATCATTACTGGTCGTTTTTTGGTACCATCATCAGAGGTATATTCCAATTCAAAACGTTGAGGCATCACAAAATCAATTTGAACCGTGGATAATTGCCATTCACGATTGAGGGCATCGGTAGCAATTAAGTCCATCTTTGGGGCATAAAAAGCTGCTTCTCCTGGTCCATCAAAATATTCAATTTTATTTCTTTTCATAATTTCAACTGCCCATTTTTCAACTTTGTCCCAAGTTTTTGGATCACCTAAATATTTTTCTGGATGGGCAAGGTCGCGAGTCGAGAGTCGATATTTATATTTAAGACCAAAGGTATTCATAATTTCTCGGGTCATTTTTAGGGCCGTATCGATTTCAAAATCAACTTGGTCTTCTCGACAAAAAATATGACAGTCGTCTTGGGAAAAAGCACGGACACGGGCGAGACCATTTAGTTCACCTGGTTTTTCATCGCGATATAACATAGCAAAATCGGCAAAACGAAGGGGTAAGTCTCGATAACTGTGAGCTTCGGCGGCATAAATTTGCGTATGCTGAGGGCAATTCATTGGTTTAAGAAAAAATTCTTCGTCTGAATAATTACTAACGACTCGGAACATATCGCCTTTGTATTTATCGTAATGTCCAGAAGTTTTAAATAATTTTGCTTTGGCAATTTGAGGGGTCCAGACTTGGGTGTAGCCAGCAGCTGACTGAACAGCTTCGACATAGTTGTTAACTGCGAGGCGAATAAAAGCTCCTTTGGGTGTATATAGTGGTAATCCACTGCCAATTAATTCGGAAAAGGTAAAAAGCCCTAATTCTTTACCTAATTTGCGATGATCTCTTTTTTTAGCTTCTTCTAAATTTGTGACAAATTTTTCTAAATCAGTTTTATTTTCAAAAGCGGTGCCATAAATGCGGGTGAGCATTTTATTTTTTTCATCACCATGCCAGTAGGCACCAGCGATAGAAAGCAATTTAAAAGCTTTGATGGCGGTGGTGTAACGAACATGAGGGCCGGCACATAAATCTTTAAATTCATCGCCAGTGGTGTAGATGGAAATTACTTCGTCACGATGTTGGATTGATTCGAGCCATTCCATTT
>JAHFKH010000051.1 GCA_023245435.1 Candidatus Shapirobacteria bacterium
TATTAGAGCAAATTGATAACGGTTATGATTTTGTTATTGGTTCCCGCAAAATCAAAGGTGGTTCCGTCCCACAATCTTGGGGGTTAAAACGAAAATTTTTCACTTATATTGGCGGTTTTTCTTCTCGATTCATTTTATTTTTTCCATTTAAACCCTTTTTCCAAGTTACCGATCCAACCACTGGACTTCGCGCTTCCCGGGTCAAAGGTTTTGTTGACCATATTGACCTTGATCATTTATATTCTTTAAAGTTTGGATACAAAATTGAATTACTTTTCCGTATGATTCAATTAAAAGCCAAATTCAAAGAAATTCCTCTTCAGTTTGGTTTACGCGAAAAAGGGGAGTCAAAAATAGCCAAAGATACCGCCAAAGATATTTTATTTGTCTCCATTAAATGTCGCTGGTTTGATGATTTTACTCAAAAATTTTTAAAATTTGGAATTGTTGGAGGTTTCGGTTTTGTGGTCAATATTCTTGGCGCCAAAATTTTTAAATCAATGATGATTACCCCTGATTCAAATATTAGTTTACTAAATGGTATTAGCAACGCTATGGCAGCCGAATTAGCTATAATCTCAAATTTTATTTGGAATAATGTCTGGACATTTGCCAAAGAAAAAATTACTAGTACTGGCGAATTATTTTCCAAATTTATCACCTTCAATTTATCTTCGGTTATCACTGGTATTATTATTCCTTCGGTAGTTATTTCACTACTAACTTTATTTTTTGGTGATTATTTAGTTATTTATCAAATTATTGCCATTTTTGGTTTAACTATTCCCTTAAATTGGTTTGTTTATAATAAATTTATTTGGAAAAAGAAATAATGAAAGGCATTGTCCTTGCTGGCGGTCGCGCTACTCGTTTACGACCATTAACCCTAATTACAAGTAAACAATTGCTTCCGGTTTATGACAAACCGATGATTTTTTATCCAATTGAAACATTAATTAAAGCCGGTATCACAGACATCTTAATAATAATTGCCCCCGATTATTCCGGTCATTTTTTAAATTTACTTGGTACTGGTGAAGAATTTGGTGCACATTTTAGTTATGTTGTTCAAAAAGAACCAAATGGACTAGCCCAGGCCTTTATTTTAGGTCAGGAATTTATTGGCACTGATAGTGTCACTTTAATCTTGGGTGATAATATTTTTGAACAAGATTTTTCTCCCGAAATTAAAAATTTTAAAGATGGGGCTATGATTTTTGCCAAGCAAGTCCACGATCCTCAAAGATTTGGTGTTGTTGAATTTGATCAAAAAATGAAAGCCATTAGTATCGAAGAAAAACCAATCAGCCCCAAAAGCAATTTTGCCGTTGTTGGTTTATATAGCTATGACAACAGTGTTATTAGTCTTGCCAAATCACTAAAACCATCAGCTCGTGGAGAATATGAAATTACTGATTTAAACAATATTTATTTGAAACAAGGAAAATTAAAAGTAAATACATTTGATAGTTTGTGGGAAGATGCTGGCACTTTTGATAGTTTATTACGAGTCAGTAACTATATGGCAAAAAAAAGTGTAAAATAACTTAATATGAAAAACGAAAACAAAACTCAAACCACTCCCGATGTTAAAAATATCTTTTCTCAAATTGAATCAACTTTAGAATTATATTTTGGTCAAAAAGCCCCTGCTATGCCCGTAAATATTAAGGAAGCTTTGGTTAAATATAGTCCCTATATTACTTTGATCGTTATGATTTTAGCTCTTCCGGTTATATTAGCAATTTTTGGATTAGGTGCTATGATGAGTCCATTTGCTTATTTAGGTAGTTATCGCGCTGGTATAAATTTTTCCTTAACCTCTATATTTGCCTTAGCTGTCATAATTATGCAAGGTTTAGCCCTACCTGCTTTATTTAAACGACAAATTTCTGGCTGGAAATTTATGTATTACGCTGCTCTGATTCAAGTAGTGGAAAATTTAATTAATTTTGATTTAGGTAGTTTAATTATTAGTGGTGCAATTTCTTTTTACATTCTTTTCCAAATCAAATCTTACTACAAGTAACTTTCGTTGAACTTTTTTCAGCTTGTAAAATTTCATCTTTATACTTAATGTCGGGTGGATAAGTTGCTGTCGATGCAAATCCATTTTTGACCAAGGTAATATTTACCATTTCTCCATTTATCCACACATAACGAAGTAGACGATCATATTTATCTTTATCATTAATATCTTTTTCCAACTCAACCGTTTTACCTTCAACTAATCTTTGATTTTCTGCTCTAGCCAATTGTGCCAAACACAGTACTTCCGGTCGCTTGTCAGTCATTTCCGGGGCGTTTATTCCAATATATCTCAAGCTTCTCCCATCATTTAATTCAATTGTGTCTCCATCAATCACTCTTTTTACCACCGCCATTTCATTTTCAAGAACCACTTCTTTTTCACTAACGTACTTTCTAATCTTATTTTCCAAAAATATCCCCAAAGCAAAAATTAAAATAATTACACCCAACAATACAAGAACTCTTTTAAGGTTTAAATTCGTAATTCGTAATTGTTAATTATTAATTTACTTTGAGTCGCGGATGGGAGTCGGACCCATCTACACAGTTTTGCAGACTGTTGTCTAACCGCTTGACTACCGCGACATGCTAGGTCTATTTTATCAATAATTAGCCTCTTTTCACTATTGTGGTTTTCGGTACAAAAATTTTCCAATAAATAGCCCCAGGGTATAGCTTAAATGCATCTCTTTTTTCCTTGCCAAAAATAAATCTAGTTCCTAGCAATTTTTCGCATTTCCTACAAACTAATTTAGTCCCATTTTTTACAGACAAATTATCCAAAATCAAATCAAAAAATAATTTTTCCAATTCACCATTACCTTCTTTTTGGTAGGAAAAAATATATTCCGAGCAATTATTGCATCTGATTTCTATTTTTTTAACAAAATTTCCCCTGCCTTTGGTATATTTATCACTAGTAAATATTTTTTTCATTTTGTTACCCCACATGGATTCGAACCACAATTAGCTGGTTCAGAGCCAGCTGTCCTACCATTAGACGATGGGGTACTAAGGTATCGTGATATATTATACTATGCAAACATTAGACCAACTTATCACAGATTTAAAACTATCACCAGAGCAGGCTCAAACCATCAAAAAATATTTTGGACAACTAACCGTTGAATTACTCGAAAGTCTCAAGCAAGATAATTTACAAAATTTTGAAGAAACAATTTCTTCAATAAAATCAAATTAATCTCGTCTCCGTGTCCCGGCAACACTAACACATTCTTGTCTATTTTTAATATTTTTTGAATACTTTTTTGCAACTCATTTTTTGAAGAATACTGGTGTCGAGTATCACCCACTCCATTTGCAAAAATAGTATCACCACTAAACAATAAACCCGATTTTTGGGCATAAAAACACACACTTCCCGGTGTATGGCCTGGGGTTTTAATTATTTTTATATTTTCTTCACCTAGCTTTATCGTTTTAAAACTAGTGTTATTGGTTTTTATTTTAATCTTATTTATTTTCTTTTTTAAATAATATTGTGCTGTTTTTTGGGCTCTATTTGTCAAAAATATATCTTCTTGGCTCATCGCCACAGGAATATTAAAAATCAACTGCAAATCAATTACCCCCATTATGTGGTCAAAATGACCATGGGTTAATAAAATAACTATTGGTTTTAAGCCAAGTTCGTTGATAATTTGTGCAATTTCTGTCCCTTCATCACCGGGGTCAATGATTATTGCTTTTTTGTCATTCGACCATAGTAAATAGCAATTTGTGCCCATTTCACCCACAATTAACCTCCGATAATTTAACATATTATATTCTATAATACTCTTATGTCAAAAGAACCAAACAAACGACTTTTTGTCGGGGCACTACCATTTAAATATACTGAAGGTGAACTAGTTACCTTATTTGCCCCTTTTGGGCGAATCACTGCCTTGCGGATTATGCACAATCAATGGGGTAAAAGTCGTGGTATGGGTTTTGTCGAATATGATAATCTTCAATCGGCCATCGATGCCAAACAAAAATTACATAATTTTGCCGTCGAGCCAGAAAGAACTATCATTGTCGATTATGCCCAGCCTGATCCCTATTTAACCCCTGAAGGTGCGGCTCGCCATATTGAAGCCTTGGCTCACAAAAAGAAAAAACGTCCAATTACTTCACCCTCAACTTATGTTGCTCCCAAACCCACATCAGTTAGTGATGACAAACCAGTTTTTCACCCCAAATCATATTATGAGCATCAACGACCAACTGTTTTTAAATCACGTGCTTTTCACGCCAAAGTTGGTGCCAAATTTTCCTCCCGCACTCGTAGTAAATAATTATTTTTTAACTCGTAACTCGTAACTGATGACTCGTAACTTTGTAATAGGATTATCACCAATGGATGGCATTACTGATGCCGCTTTTAGACTGACTCAAGTTGAAATTGCCAAACCAGATTTAATTTTTACCGAGTTTGTTAGTGCTGAAGGTATTGCTCACAATGCCGTTAAATTATTTGATCAATTATTATATTCACCCAAAGAACGGCCAATTATAGGTCAGTTATTTGGCAAAGACCCTGATTCTTTATATTTAGCCACCATAATTTTGTGTCATCTGGGTTTCGACGGTATTGATTTAAATATGGGTTGCCCCGCCAAAAAAGTAACTCAGCATGGCTCGGGTGCCGCCCTTATTGAAAA
>JAHFKH010000052.1 GCA_023245435.1 Candidatus Shapirobacteria bacterium
CAACACTCCTGTTGCCACTCCTACTATTTCCCTTATCAATCAATATAAACAAGATTACAGTTTTCAAGTCGCCGAATATCAAAAAAAATATATAAATTACGTTGATAAAAACGAAGTTTATACCAAATATCGCACCGTTAGCACCGAAAAAGATAAAATTACCGCCACCAAAGATGCTCTTTTTGCTCGCAATTTAATGTTAAAAAGTTATTTAATGGCCCTTCGAGTAAGTTTAGACGAATTTAAAGATCAAAATCCTACTGTCACTTCCAAAATTCAAATTGAGCTAAGTCGCTGGGAAGATTGGTGTAACGAACAAAATTTAATTATTCCCAATCTTAATAGTCAAGCCGACATCACCGACTTAATTACTGTTTTTAAAGAAAAATATATTTTTATTCAACAAATTATTTATACTGCTTTAACTCAAAATCAAATTAACCAAAGATTACAAATTTTAGATTTAACCAAACAACTATCTGAAAGTATTAAATCTGACCCAAAAACAGGCACAATGCTCAATGATTGGCTTTCAGCCCTACCCGTCAAATCTGATTTGGTTATGGCATCTCTCAAAACCACTTCTGACCTAAGTCAAGCCAAACAATTAATCAATCGTTTTAACAATTTTTACCCTGACGCCAAATCAGAACTCAATCGAACCAATATTTATTTGACCAATATGCTTTCCGATTTACGAGCTGTCGCAATTAAATTAAATCAATAATATGGAAGAAAACATTTATCAAAATATCGATCTCACTAACAACAACCCTCTTAAACCCGAGGCCAAACCCGAAGAATCTTTTAGCTCCAAATTAAAAACTGATCGCAAAATTCAAATATTAGTTGGACTATCGGGCCTAACCGTTATTTTATTAATCCTAGCTTTAATTGTCTCATTCTTTAAAAATATTCCTAAAAAAATCGATTTGGGCGACAATTTACCCACTCCTGTCGCCATTCCTACCGTCATTAATGAAGTCAATGTTCTACCTTCCCAATACCAATCACAATTCGACACTATTGAAAACAAACTTAAATATAATCCAGAAATTTTACCACCCGAAATTGACCTAAATTTAGGCAATTAATTTTTTCTTGACAAATATTCGCCCGAGTCCGTGCTAATCAAAATTTCTTCACCAACTTTAATAAACAAAGGTACCAAGACCTTGGCTCCAGTATCCAAAACTGCATTTTTCATAGCGCCAGTGACAGTATCACCCTTAATAGAATTTTCAGTTTCGGTCACAATACAGGCAATACTTTTTGGTAAGGTAATTCCTACCGGTTTTTCATCATAAAATTTTAACCGATACAAAAGACCTTCTTTTAAATAAATTTTATCTCCACCAATAATCTCTGTTGGCACCAAATATTGTTCAAAAGTTCGTGGTTCAATAAAAACATAATTTTCCCCGTCAAAATATGAATATTGTCCTTCAGTAGTTTCAACCAACACCTCTTCAAGCTTTTCTCCCGATTTAAAGGTATATTCTAATACTCGACCAGTATAAAGCGATTTCATTTTAGTTCTGTAAAAAGCACTACCTTTACCAGGTGAGACAAACGAAAAATCCACCACCATATGTGGTTCTTCATGATAAATAATATAAATTCCCCGCTTTAATTGTTGTGTTGATATTGTCCCCATAGGGCTATTTTACCTTGTAACCAATCAAATTGTAACCCCTGTGACAAAATTAGACTCTCGTTTTATTTGCATTAACAACCCGTCTCACAACTTCTGGAAGATTGTCTAATTCCTCAACTTTTATACCTAATTCAGAGGCCTTTTTAACTCTTTTTTCTATTTGACGTTCGGTTAAAGGCACTGTCTCTCCGTGACTTTTTTTAACAGGATTTACCAATACATTCAATAATCCTTCTTTAGCCACTTCTCTATTTTCATTATGTTCTTTAATTTGTTCTGGTGTTGGAATTCCTTTTCCTCTTATACCGCCCATATATTTTAAAATAAAAAATAATAAACGTAATTTACACCTAAACAATCAATAATACAAGCCAATCAAAAAATTGCAAAAAAAATCCCAGAGCATGCTTTTTAGAGGAGCCACCCCGGGATCTAATACGTACTATATCAATATATTATAAACATGTCAATAATAATCATCCAATACACACCTACATCTTGCCTGATTCCATCTCGTCAATAAAATGTTGCACCCCGTACGCCCACGATCCATTTGAATGAGGACAATACTTCTTCATTATCAATTCGGGAGTATTTAAACCCTTATCAAAATATTGCCTTTTTAAATACTCAGCATAGCTTTTTAAAGCCACTTCATAATTTGGAAAACGCAATGTCCCGGCAGAATTTATCCCATAACCCCAACAATTATACGAATTTTCCGGAATATTTTTACACAAACCCGATTCCTGCATCCCAATCGCTAAAATCCAATAATAATCAAAACCATACGTCTGAGACAAATCAAAAATCATCCGAGAATAGGGTAAAAGAGGGGAGTTATATTTTTTTAAAAATTTCTCAATTATCAAAGGCCGAGCATCATCGCCCGTGACTGCATCACCGATTTTAATAGCCGAGTCACTAATCCCCAACACTTGACCCATCGACACCACTTTGCCTTCATTTGTTTGAAATCCCGAAATTATTAATTTATCAGGTTTAGGATTATTTTTAGTCCACCACAACACTTCCACAAATAAAACTGTGGTCAAAGATACCGCAATAATTGACACAAAAAACCATTGGAAATAAATTCTGTATTTTTCAATAAACGACATCGTACCTTTATGCTATCATAAGCCTACCTATGAAAACAAACTCAAAAATAACCAACAATAAAGACAAATCTTTCACTTTATCCTTTACGATTACTGTCGACGAAATAAAAAAAGAATACAATCATACTTTATCTCATGTTGCCGCCGATTTTGAAACCAAGGGTTTCCGCAAAGGCAAAGCTCCACTCGATGTGGTCAAGTCTCAAATTTCATCAGAAAAAATGCTTGACGAAGTTGCCAATCATATTTTATCCGAAAAATACGACAAATTAATTAAAGAGAATAACTTAAGACCAGCCACCGAGCCAGCCGTCAAAATCATAAATCCACCTTTTGATTTAGATAAAGAATGGCAAATTGAAATAAGTAGTGCCCAAATTCCCGAAATTTCTATTAAACCCAAAGCTTTTGAAGAAATTAAAAAACTGAATGCTGATACCAAAATTGATAAAGAAAAACGAACCGATGCGGTTATGAAAATAATTTTAGATAATAGCGTCACCGAAATTGCTCCAATTATTATCAATAACGAAGTTGAACGAAAGTTAACCAACCTTATCGATCAAATTCAACAAGCCAGTTTAACTTTTGACGCCTATTTAAAAAACAAAAACCAAACATTAGATCAGTTAAAACATGAGCTTGAGCACCAATCAACTGATGAATGGACTCTAAATTTGGCCATTGCCCAAATTTCCTCCGAACAAAAACTTGACCCAACTTCCGAAGAAGTCAAAGATATAGTTTCCAGAAATCCCAAATTAGCCCAAAACCCAAATTTGGTCGTCTATCTTCTCACCCAACAAAAGGTCATAAATTATTTATTAGCGCTTTAAACCTAGTTTTACGTCTTATAATTTGTTATAATCCCTCCATATGGCAGGTGGTGTTTTAACATCAAAAACCGATCCGAAAAAAAGTAAGTCCGTTTGGGGGATTAATGTTAACGAGTCTTTAAACGAAAATAAACAAAATTCCGCTCCACCAAAATTCTCTCTACGCGGTATTTTAGGTCTAAATCAATCAGTTGAAATTCATCAACAGCAAGCCGATAAATTATGGACCAAAGAAAATTTTCATTTAAATATAATTGGTGAACAAGATCGAGCTGCTTTAGAAAGAAAACAACATGAACTTGAATCAGTGGTTGAGCAATTAAAACTCGAAGTTAAAAAGCTTAGTGTTAGCACCAATGAATTAGATTCAAATTTAACCAAAGCTTCAATGGAAAATATTCCCGAAGCTTCTGAATATCAAGTTTCATTTTTAGTTCGTCTCAAAAATTTAGTCATTACTTTTCGTCGCAATATCAACGAAGCCAGCTGCTGGCTAGATACTTTTAACAAAAAAAATAAAAAACAAAAAAATAGTGGCTATTGGAAAAACTTAAAAACTAAAGGCGGAATTAAATATATGATGAGCGATGAACACTCCGCCGCCAGATCAGGGGATTAAAAAATATGAAAAAAGATTTTGGGAGAATTGAAAAAATGTTATTTATTATAAATAATACACTGAACGAAAGAGAAAGAGTAATGAAATTGTTAAAAGATGAACCACTAACAGAAAGACAAAAAATACAAATAGAAACAGCCGAACTAAAAATCGAAGAAAAAATAATCAAACCACTTCAAGAAGTGTTATGTGCCATTCACAACAACTAGATACCTAAATTCCAACATTTTTTGCTATAATCTCCATATCAATCTGAATCTGTAGCTCAGTTGGCCCGCCTGCAATCGCTGAAGCGATAGCTTCTGCGGGCAGGTTAGAGCGCTAATTATGTACTATTTTACCTATGTATTACAAAGCCAAGTTAACAAAACTTTTTACATTGGCTGGACAAATGACCTTAAACATCGGATAACACAGCACAACTCAGG
>JAHFKH010000053.1 GCA_023245435.1 Candidatus Shapirobacteria bacterium
GTTTTTTCATCCCAACAATAATTAATGACATATTGTGAATTGTTCCAATCAGCCATTTTACATTCGTTTTGATCTATGGGAGGACTAAAAAACTTTTCCCGTTTTATCAACTCGCTTGCAACTGTTTGATTATTGTAGTCATTAAGAATATCAAAAATTGATTCTTCTTGAGGAACAGCCGACCACTGGCGGTCAGTTATTCGCCAACGGTTATTGTCAGGATTCCACTTTAATGTCTCGTCCATTTTGACAAAACCATTGTTAAACTCTCTTGTTCTGACTTCAATACCATTTTCTGGTGGACAGCTATTTGAGCCGGAGCAATCGTATCTCTGAAGATCTTTTCGTAAGTCTTCGAGTGGTTTGCAACCTGAAACAAGGTTGGCACCAATGATAACTGCCGCGGCAGCTCTGGCAATTTTGACAGACATATTAATATTTTCTTTGTTTTTCATATTTTTATAAATAAATTTTTTAATAATTGGGGAATTCATCCCGCCGTGGCGGGATTGGGTACTTTGTATCCAAAAAACCCCCGTTGGTACGGGGGTTTGTATAGATTGCTTCGCTTGCGCTCGCAATGACGTAAAGTTTAAGACACGAAAACACCCCGTTGGTTTTGTGCCACGGTATGGGTGTGATGTAAATTAAATTTTGTAAACATATTTTTAAATATATTATTCAAATAAATTAATTATTTATTTGATAATGGGTAGCATAAGGGACTCGGACCCTCGACCTTTCCCTCCACAGGGGAACGCTCTAACCAACTGAGCTAATGCCACCAGATTGTTAATTTTTAACAAAAGAAAACCGCCTATTTGGCGGTTGATGTTTTTTAAATACAGCAATTACCGCCAATTACTTGGAGGTATGATGGATTGAGTTTTCCATTGCAGTATTCATTGGGGTTATTATAGCACAATAATTTTTTCAACTGTGATATTTTGATTGGCGCTGGGAGCAGAGGTGGAAACTAAAATGATTTTTTTGCCTTTGGCAATATCTTTAAGGGTTAATTTAGTGCCATCCTTGGAAATAACTTGAAGGTTTTTACTGTCGGTTTTGACTTGATATTGGGTGTTTTTGTTGGATAAAGGGATTACGGCCATCAAAGAATACATAGTCGAAATATCGACAACTTGCCCCAAAATAATGGTCTTTAAATTTTCGTTTGATTTGAGGGAGGTAATAATAATGCGTTTGGCTGACAAAATGTTTTGATCATTTAAATATCCAATAACTAAAATGTCTTGGCCAACTTTAATATCGGTCGATTTTATTTTAGTTGATTTGGCATTTAAAAAAACAGTGTCACTGGTAAAACTAATAGTTCTATTTTTATCTTTGGTATCAAGATATATTTTGTCTGATTCAATTTTGGTGACAGTTCCTAAATAGCCACGTTTAGGGTTGGTTTCAGTCGTTTGATTTATTTCTTGAAGTTTGGCTTTGACTTTTTCTTGAATAATTTCACGAAATTTTTGAATTTCTGAGGTTGTAGTTGGTGATGGAGAAATACTGGGAGTAGCGGTTGGAGTAATAGCAAGGGTAGCAAGAAGAAGAGGAAGGATTATCATATTTTGGCAGTGGTGTAGGTAATAAATAATTCGGTATTATTTTCATTGTCAGTGGGGGAAATAGAGGTTATTTTTAAATGGTTGATACCAGGGTTAAGATTAATAATAGTATCAAAATTACCTGAAGAATCGGCAGTAACTGTATATGAACTGTCGGTAGTAGTAATAATAACTAGAGCTGAATTATCAGTTTGACCTTTTAGAGTCAGTTTTGATTCGGAAACAACCGATTCGTTTTGGGGTTGAAAAATATTGAGAGTATTTTTAACTGCGGTTAAAGTTGGAGTCAACTGATTGTTTTGGGGAGTAGGTATATTTGAAATTTGAGAAGTGGAATTATTATTAGCGGGAGGGTTTCTTTTTTGCAGGGCAATAAAAGTACCGGTGGCTCCAAAACCAATTAGACCTCCAAAGATAATTGCGAGAATAAGTTCTTTAAACATAGTGACGGTAAATGCTATTATACCAATATGGAAATCAGCTTGTATGGACAAAAAAGTTTGTATATCAAAGGTAAAGCAACGAAAGTATGGCTAGATCCCAAAAAAGAGGATTTGGATAAAGAAGCTAAAATAGTTTTTTTTGATAAAGCCGAAGATAATTTTTTGGGCTTAAATACCGGTGAAAAAGTGGTTATATGGGGACCTGGTGAGTATGAAGTATCGGGGGTAGAAATATATAGTACAAAAGTAGGAAATGGTTTGATGGCAATTATGCAATTTGATGAAATAAAATTGGGCTGGATATCGACTGATAAAATTGAATTAACCGATAAAAAGAAGGAAAGATTGGCAGAATGTGATGTATTAATTATTAAAAGTTGTGGACAAATAAAAGATATTTGGGATTTGGTTAAAGGAATGGGAATAAATTATTTAATAATGACTGGTTTGGAAGAGGCTGATAAAAAGAAATTGTTGGACATGGCTGATATGGAGGAAACAGCAGTTACAGAAACTTTAAAATTAGAAAAAAGCACCTTGCCCGAGGTAATGGAGGTGGTCATATTACAACAGAAGTAGGGCGAATGCCCCCGTCGTTTGAAGAGGCGGAAGTATCAGTTTTAGGTTCGATTTTAATTGACAATGATGCAATTTTAGTGGTGTCGGAGTTTTTGCGTCCCGAACATTTTTATAATGGATCACATAGCCGAATATTTGAGGCAATGATGCATTTGTATGAAGCAAGATCGCCAATTGATTTGGTGACAGTGTCGGGTCGGTTAAAAGAAATGAAGGTGCTAAAAACTATTGGAGGCAAGGCATATTTGGCTCAGCTGGCTAATGATGTACCAACTAGCGCTAATGTTGAAGCTTACGGCAAAATGATAAAAGCCCTGGCGGCTAAACGAGAATTAATTTCAGCGGCGGGACGAATTACGGACAAAGCTTTTGATGAAGGATTAAAAGCCGAAGAATTGTTGGATATGGCCGAACAGGAAATTTTTTCATTGTCACAAAAACATTTAAAATCAATTCCAATTTCTTTAAAAGACGTATTAACCGCATCATTTGATAGGTTGGATGAGCTTCAAAAACGGGGGAGTGGTTTGCGGGGATTAGCGTCGGGGTTTTCGGCTTTAGATTCGATGTTGGCAGGAATGCAAGATAGCAATTTATTAATTTTGGCGGCCAGGCCTGGGGTGGGAAAAACTGCTTTTGCCTTAAATGTGGCTAGATATGTAGCTGTAGAAATGAAATTGCCTACCTGTATTTTTTCCTTGGAAATGAGTCGGGAAGAATTGGCTGACCGGTTAATGGTGAGACAGGGTTTGATTGATGCTTGGAAATTGAAAACGGGACAATTGTCGGATGATGATTTTTCATCGTTGTCTGAGGCGATGGGAGTGCTTGCGGAGGCTCCTTTGTATATTGATGATACTCCAGGGTTGACGGTGACTGAGCTTAGAACCAAGGCCAGACGATTGCAGGTTGATAAGGGGATTAAGTTTATTATTGTTGATTACTTACAGTTAATGCACGGAATTAATCGGGAGAACCGGGTGCAGGAAGTTTCAGAAATTTCCCAAGGTTTAAAAAATTTAGCCCGCGAATTACGGATTCCCGTGTTGGCTTTGGCACAATTAAATCGACAAATGGAGGCTCGGGGTGGTAAACCACGTTTATCGGATTTGCGGGAATCGGGAAGTATTGAACAGGATGCGGACGTGGTGATGTTTTTATATCGGGAAGATGAAGAAATAAAAGAAATGGTTTCTTGCTCGATTGAAAAACACCGTAACGGTCCGACAGGACAATTTAATTTGTATTTTAACGGGAAACAAGTTAGCTTTTTTGATGTGGAGAAGAAAGGATGACGGAAGTAACATCTTTGGTATTACGGCATAAAGATCAAGATTACCTTGACATAGAAAAAAGAAGACTGGCTTTAGTAGACAAATTAACTATTAAATTATTAAAACAACAGACTGATGAAGAAGCTGCTCAACTTAAAACCATGATAAGGGCGTTAGAACCTATAAGTTTTGCACAGACGGGATTCCTCAATATTGACGTATGGAAGACTAGAGTGAGATAGTGAAATCGTAAAATATATATAAATTTAGTTTTGATAAAAAATTAAATAAGATGGTGGAGAAGAAGGGATAGTCGTGAGATAATTGCGTATTGCCGATGTGGCGGAACTGGTAGACCTGTCTGCCGACAGGCAGGCGCGCACATGAATAATTGTCAATATTTTGTTTATATACTTAGATGTAATGATAATTCCTTATATAAGGGAATAACCTATGATATTGAAAAAAGATTCCATCAACATTTACTTGGTCAATGTTTATCAACTAAAAATAAATGTCCGAAATTAATTTTTGTTCAGGTATGCAAAAATAGAGTTGAAGCAAGATATTTGGAAAAGTACTTAAAATCGGGAACGGGACGTGAGATAATAGCAGAGTTATATTAGCCGATGTGGCGGAACTGGTAGACGCGCACGACTCAAAATCGTGTAGTAGTAATACTGTGTGGGTTCGATTCCCTCCTTCGGCACTTGAATAACTTGAATAAAGAGTATTTTGTATATA
>JAHFKH010000054.1 GCA_023245435.1 Candidatus Shapirobacteria bacterium
CTTTAATTTTAGTATCGATTGTATCAAGATGAGGTAAGACTCCCTCAACTGATTGGGTTAAAAAAGCAATTCTGTCTTCGGTGGTTTTGGCACTTGAGACGCCGGCTCCCTTTAAACCCAAGAAATCTTGATAAGGTTCGACGGCTTTGATAACGGTAAAACCGATTTCTACTCCATTGTTGGCAATTTTAACAACTCGTTGTCCATCTTGATAATAATCTTTGATATAGGGGAAATAATTTAAATAACCTAAATGAGAAAATTGATTTGAAATTTCAACTAAATTACCTTGAATAGTTGATAATTGATTTTTTGCCCCAGTTAAATCTTTGTCGTTTATAAATTGTTTTAGTTTACTGGCTTCAACCTTGGTTATATTTATCTGATCTAATAATTTTTTACCAGGTATATAGGCAAAAACATAACCAGTTATCGATAAAGCAATAACAATGATAATAATAAAACTAAAAATAGATAAAAATATTTTTAAGGCTTTATTATTTTTTTTTATTTTTACTGGTGTGTTGATATCTTTTGGTATTTCCATAAAATAGTGTAGCAAATTACCAGTTAGAAAACATGGCAAATGGGGTTTTTAAGATTATAATAATTTCGTTTAGAATGGAGCGGTTGTTGGCGTAGTCAGAGTCAAGTTTGGCTCGTTTTTCAAATGAAAGTTTATTTCGGCCCGATACTTGCCATGGTCCCGTTAACCCTGGTTTGATTGAACGAATATCAGCAATATATTTTTTAGTGTTTGGATATCTAATCGAGTATTCTTTTAACTCTTCATCACGATAGGCTCTTGGTCCAACTAAACTCATTTCACCTTTTAAAATGTTGATAAATTGGGGCATTTCGTCAATTGAAGTAGTTCGGAGTATTTTACCGATAGTGGTAATTCTTGGATCTTCATCGGCTGATAATTTCCAATCATTATTTTTATATTTTATCCACAATTCAGGATATTTCTCCCTTAAAAATTTATCATTGTCACCGATTCTCATGGTACGAAATTTGTACATATAAAATAAATTATCTTTTCCAACTCGCTGTTGTTTAAAAAAAATAGGTCCGTCTGAAGTAAGTTTTATAATTATTGATACAATAATCAAAATAGGTGAAAAAAGTATTATCAACAACAATGAACTTACAATGTCAATTAAGCGTTTAATTATGGGAAAAATTAAAACCCGAAGATCATAAAGAAATACTTTTTTATTGGTCATCGACAAAATAATGTTTTAACTTTGGACTACTAGCAATTTTAACAACTAAATCACGAACTTGATGGCTTTGGTCTAAAGTAGAAACCAGTAAAGCTTTTGGAGTATCAATAATTGCTAAATTATTAACTCCAACTAAGCCAATTAATTTGTCGGAATTTTCTGAGGAGACCAAACAGTGGTGACTATTTTGAGATAAATATTTTGTATTGGGATTGATGGTACCAATATGTTGTGAATCATGTTTAGATTTAGTAAAAATTGAACCCCATTCGCCAACATCACTCCAACTAAATGAGGCTTTAATATGGTCTAAATGTTTAGTTTTTTCCGAAATTGCCTTATCAAATGATAATGGGGTTGATTTTTGATAATTTGGTTTGGGAAAATGTTTATCAAATTCAGATAAAAATGTTTTGATGGTAGCAGTATAAATGCCTGAATTCCATAGGGCACCATTGATAATATATTTTAAGGCATGAATTTTATCGGGTTTTTCAACAAATTTTTTATTTTTTAAAATATAGCCAAAAGAAGTATTGGGAAAACTAGGGTGAATGCCGATAGCAACGATTGATGAATTATCTCGAGAAATTTGGGCAACTTTTAATAAATCATTTTTAAATTTATTGATAGGGTCGATAAAATGATCAGCAGGCAAAAAAGTTATAACTGTATCGGGTGATTTGTCTTTAAAATAATTTAGGGTGAAATATATGGCTAAAGCAGTATTTTTTTTGTCGGGTTCAATAATTATTTGTTTTTTGGATAATAGTTTTTCGGCAATTTGATTGATTAATTTTATATTTCTGTTGCTGGTGGTAATAAATATGTTCTTTTTATCAGCTATTTTTAGGAGACGAATTATGGTTTGTTCAAGCAAGCTATTAGGAGATAAAATTGGCAAAAATTGTTTGGGGTGACTAGTAGTTGATAATGGCCACAAGCGGGGACCAGTTCCGCCACAAAGTATTACAAAAATTTGGTCAGTCATATAATTTTGTTATTAGCTGTTTAAAGTTTAACATGAAGATTGTCTCGTCAAAATTGTTGGCATTGTTTTTTATAAATTGAGAATTAAATTTAGTTTTTAAAAATATATTTAAAGCCAAGTTAAGTGATGTTTCATTTTGCTCATTATAAAAAATTCCTGTTTTTTGATTGATAACTGTTTCAGTCACCCCCCCTTTATTAAAAGCAATTACGGGTCGACCACAACTTTGAGCTTCAAGTGAAGTAATACCAAAATCTTCAATTTGAGGACAAATAAATGCGATACAGTTTTGATATAAATTTAATAATTTTTGCTGAGTAACAAAACCCATAAAAATAATATTGGTTGAGTTTTTGGCAATGTTTTTAAGCCTGTTTAAGTCACGACCAGTTCCAGCAATAACTAGTTTTTGTTTATTTTGAATAAATGTTTTAATAACATAATCAAGGCTTTTGTATGGAACCAAGCGAGAAACAATTAAATAATAATCTTGGGAAGGTTTTTGGATAGGAATAAAATATTTAGTATCAATACCGGGGTTAATAATGGTTGATTTAACATTTAAATATTTTTGTAATCGATTATAGGTCGTATTTGAATTACAAATAGAATAATCGGGGCGCTTGGAATATATCTTGTCTATTTTTTGGTAAATATTTAATAATAGTAGTATAAATTTTGGTGGATTTAAGTATAAATGACGATTAAGATTGTGATAATAACAAACAAATAAGCTTTGAGGTGAAGTTAGTAGACAGTGACCAACGTTGCTGGTAGTACTAATAATTATGTCAAAATTACTAAAATTAAAAGTTTCAGCCGCGATATCATAAATTGGAGATAATAATGGAGTTTTGGGTAAATGTTGTAAAAAACTGGTGTGGATTTTTATATTTTTTGGCAACCATTGAGTTTTATAGGGATCGTAAAATAAGGTAAATAATTCTGCTTTGGGAAATATTTTTAAAATATTTAATAATACTTTCTCAGCACCTCCCCATTGATTTAACCAATCGTAATATATGGCGATTTTAGCGTCAGCTAATGATTTTTTCATAAAAATTTAGTGATTCTTGTGCGCATTTATCCCATGAATATTTTTTGACTTGCTGATGACCCCTGTCAATTAATTGTTGTTGTAGTTTTGGGTCATTTTGTAATTTATTGATTTGAACAATCAAATCTTTTGAATTGTTTGGATCAAAATATAAAACTGAATCGCCATAAATTTCGGGTAAACAGCTACTATTACTGGCGATAACAGGACAGTTTAAAGCCATAGCTTCCAATCCGGTTAGGCTAAAGCCTTCTAAAAACGCTGGATGGACTAGAGCAAGTGCTTTTTGGTAAATATCGGCAAATTTATCATCGGGAACATAACCTAAAAATTCTATTTGTTGACTAATTTTTAATTTTTTGGCTAATTCTATGGCTCGTTTTTGAAAAATATCTCGAGCACAAATTATTTTTAATTTTAAGTTAGGTAGTTTTTGAAGGGCTTTAAAAATTATATTTATATTTTTGTGAGGATATAAATTACCGGTATATAAAATATAGTTGTCAGTTACGTGTTTAGAGTTATAAGTTGTAGAAAGATTTGGATCGACTGATTCATAGGTTGTGATAATTTTTTTTGGATTAAATTTATATTTGTTAATAATATAATCACGCCAAAAATTACTAGGGACAATAATATAACTGGTTTTTAAAATAACCTGAGTCATTAATAAATAACCCAAATATTTAGGCCAATATAAAAGTGGATTTTTGGTTGTAGTTTCTGCTCCTTTACTAAAATGTCGAATTAAATCATGAATCGTGACGACTGATATTCCGGTATAAAATAATGGTTTATCTAAATGAGTAAAGTGAACTAAGTTAGGATTAAGCGACTTTAAAATTATGGGCAATAATAATTGTTCTACAATAGAATAATGGCGGATATTAGTTACAAAATATTGATAATTATCTTTTAAATCATTTCTAATTTCTGATTCTAACTCGGGATAAATCAAAAGGGTAAATTTATATTTATTAAAATCGGGAAGCTTTGATAATGCAATCAATAAATTTTTAGTGTATCGACCAAGCCCTGTATGTTTGGGACCGTAGAGTCTGGCACCAATAATAATATGTGGTTTCATAAATACTTGGCTTTAAAAATGCGATATATATTTAAAATTTCGATTCCAAGATAAATAATGGGGTGGAGAATTTTTGGATAATCGTTAATTAAATTTTCTCGATAAAAAATACGCATGGCGTTGGTAGTGGCAATAGCCGAACGAATTTTAGTTTCACGATTGGCATTTGATTTTGTTTTTTTTAAACCAGAGGAAACTCCTTGATAATGTGTAATTTTGTAATCAGGAATAAAATAAAGGGAAAAACCAAATTT
>JAHFKH010000055.1 GCA_023245435.1 Candidatus Shapirobacteria bacterium
TCGCAAACCCATTACATGGCTCCACTCCGGCCAAAAATGCAAACCCAATTGCGTCGGAATAAACAACAACCACAAAAAAATTAATATTTTTTTAAAATTCGTAATTCGTAATTTAAAATTCGTAATTACTTTAATTTTATCACCAAATGTCTCATTTCTCCTTCGCCCTCCGACTCCGACACCACTCCCTCAATTTCTTGTATTGCCATATGACACAAACGTCGTTCATACGAGCTCATCGACATCATTTCCGCAGGTGTTCCAGTCTCCAATACCCTTTTTGCCAAATCTTTAGCCATTTCTTGTAATCTAGTTTTTTGTTCTTCTCTATAATTATTAATGTCTAGCAACACTCGCACCCATTCCCCAAATTTAACTTTAACCATCAACGACAAAATCAATTGAATTGCCGCCAAATTACGTCCTCGTAAACCAATCAAAGCTCCCGGTCGAACTACAGTTAGTGATACCAATACTTGATTTTCTTCACCCTCCACGTCTTCCACAAAAGCATTTTCCACTTCGTGATTTAGTTTTTCTAATAACTCACAAGTTAATTCGAGAATTATTTTATTTCTATCTTTGTTATCCATAGTCGATATTTTAGCACGATTATGCTTGTTTATTCGCCAATAATTGTTGAATCAACATCACTCCACTGTTTACAAACCAATAAAGCAACATTCCTACTGAAAAATTCCACCCAATAAATACCGTCATTGCCGGCATCATATATAGCGATTGTGTTCGCATCGCCGACATCATATCGTCTTCTTTGTCTTTAGTCTCTTTAACCACATTTTCATCTACTTTTACGTTTGGCATCATTAATTTACTTGAAAAATATTGCAAACCTGCCGACCCTAATAATAAAATTGCCACTAATATCCAATTCATCGAAAATCCTGCTCCAAATAATTTAGCCGGAGTTGTCGCCAAATCCATCCCCATAAAATCTTGATTGAACTTAAAATTTTCCGCCACCTTAATTGCTGGTATCAAATGTGAATTCAACTCAACCAGTTTATTTTTTCCTTCCATCACTCCAATTACCAAATTAAATGCCGAAAAAAATATAATCAACACTGCTATCTGCAATAAGTTTGGCAAACATCCCGACAGGGGATTAATTCCTTCCTGTTTATAAAAATCCATTTGGGCTTTGGCCAAACCTTCTTTATCTTTTCCATATTTTTCTTGCAATTTTTTCAATCGAGGTTGCAATTCAGCCATTTTCTTGGCCGATTTTAAACTTGGCCATATAATAGGGAATAAAACCAATTTAATAATCACTGTCACAGTAATCACCGACCACCCCAAGTTTCCAAATAAATTATAAAAACCCATCAGGGCATTTACGAACGGCGATATAAAAACATTCATCTTTTTAGATAATAATTATTAAATATAAATATTAAAAAGTTCTAAGATATATTTTATGAGCCTCCAGCGTGGGTCCACACTGGTTAGCAAAATAAAATATGTCGAAAGAACTTTAAATTTTAAGTATTGTTATTTTACCAAATCTACACCACCTTTATTTAACGGATTACAACGCAACACTCGCCACAAACCCAAACCCAACCCTTTTATCACTCCATATTTATCAACCGCTTGATAGGTGTAGTCGCTACAATTCGGATAAAATCGACAATTATAGCCTTTGGAAATATATTTTTTATAGACCACTAACAATTTCATCACCAATTTTTTCATAAGTTTTTTTAATCATCAACACCATTCTAATTCCCTCGGGCAATTTTTCTAAATTATTATAAATAACTTCATAAGCCAATCTTTTCATTCTATTTCTCTCTACCGCCAACTTCGCTACTTTTTTAGAAACAATAATCAAAAACTTTTTCCCTTCGTTTTTAACAATAAATTTACGCATAAAAATATCCGTATGTAAATATTTGCCCTTATCCAACACTTCTTTTATTTCTACTTCACGTGAAATTCGATTAATTTTCTTTAACACAGTTATTTTTTTCCCCCTCTTTAGTTAAAGAGGGGGTAGGGGGTGATTTAAATTGTTAATTTTTTTCTTCCCATCGCTCGTCGACGTTTAATAGTTTTTCTCCCCAAAGCTGTCGCCATGCGCTTTAAAAATCCGTGAACCCGTGATCTATGTTTCTTTTTTGGTTGATATGTTCCTTTTGCTTTCATAGTAAATATTTTATCACAACATAGCGCATATATTTTTGACCTATTTCAAATTGTGGAAAACTAGTTTATGATGTTGTGGATAAACAAAAAACACTTTATCTGCCTAGAACTGTTTTTACCCTTGTTTAACGCATTTTATGGATACTCAATTAATCTGGAAAAAAGTAAAAGAAGAATTAAAAATCGATCTATCCAATGGTGTCTTCAAGGTTTATATCGAACCAACCACGTTAATCTCCCTTGAAAATAATCAAGCCCAAATTGGTTGTCCTTTTACCAATATTGCCCAAATTAATCAACAAAAATATTATTCCAATTTCAAAACCGCTCTAGATCGACACACTAATGCCAACAATATTCTCAAATTTGAAGTCAGTGCCCCAATTTCTTCTCCAACCAAATCCATCGATTCCACTCCGCTTTTTTCTTTTCAAAAAACCAATTCACCCTCAATTTCTGCCCTAAAATCAGGTCTTCATCCCAAATATACTTTTGATCAATTAATAGTTGGTAATAGTAATAATTTTGCCTATGCCGCCGCCCAGGGGATTGTCAAAAATCCCGGTCTTTCCTATAATCCTTTTTTTATTTGGGGTGGGGTCGGGGTTGGTAAAACTCATTTAATGCAAGCCATTGGTCATGAAATGTTAAAAAATAATCCCGATTTAAAATTACGTTATTTTCCCGCCGAAACTTTTGGTAACGATTTAATTGCCGCCCTAAAAAGCAAAAATATGTCCCAATTTAAAGATAAATATCGCCAACTTGATTGTATTCTAGTTGATGATATTCAATTTATCTCCGGCAAAGATTTTACTCAAGAAGAATTTTTTCACACATTCAATACTCTACATATGGCCGGAAAACAGGTTGTTTTAACTTCCGATCGCAAACCAAACGAAATCAAAGGTTTAGAAGATCGATTAGTTTCTCGTTTTATGGGAGGTTTAACTGTTGATATCCAATCACCCGATTTTGAAATGCGCTGCGCCATTATTCAAGATATTGCTGCCAAAAAGGGGAGTCTAATTGATCCTGATGCTGTTAGTTTTTTAGCTGAAAAAGTTGACACCAACACCCGCGAACTCGAAGGAAAAGTTAGTGAAATTGCTATTTCTGCCCAAGCCAATCATTTAAATTCAATCACTCTCGAAATTGTCGAACAAGCTTTCAATGGTCAAAGTTTAAATAATTCCTCAAAATTAACCAGTGAAAAACTCACTCCTCGTCATTTAATTTCTGTTTGCGCCCGGCATTTCAATATTAAAACCGGGGATTTAACTGGTTCTTCACGTAAAAAAGAATTAGTTTTAGCTCGTCATATTACTGCTTATTTATTATTAACCCAAGCCATGTTGCCTCTCGAAGAAGTTGGCCATTTACTAGGGGATCGTGATCACACTAGTATTATGCACGCTCGGGATAAAGTAAATACTTCTCCACAATACAAAACACTTATCAACCAAATAATTTCTTCACTTTAATTATTAAAAAAGTTTTCCACAAATATTTTTCGTTATCCACAATTTTATCCACAAAATTATTACTACTTTTCTCCCGAATTTAACCAGAACCCACGATTATTTTATAAGACAAAAAACACGAATAATACGACGACTACCAACATAATCGATTTACTAACAAAGAAAAATATAAATTATTATGGATTTTAACTCGTAACTCGTAACTTATAAACTTATCAACTGTTTCTACTACAACTACTACTGTTTTATAAACTAACTTTTGCTAATATAGGGTCACATGGAACTTTCTCTTTTAACCGAAAATTTAAACACTGCTTTATCTCATGTCTCTCGATTTGTTTCTACCAAAGCTCAGCTTCCAATTTTAAATTATATTCTTTTCTCTACTGATTCCGGTCGATTAAAATTATCCGCTACTTCATTAGAAATGGGTATCAATTATTGGACTGGTGCCAAAATTGAAACTGATGGTTCTTTTTGTTTACCCGCCAAAGACATTTCCGAATTTATTTCTTATTTACCCTCCGGCAAAATTGATTTTAATTTAAACGAACAAAATCTGTTAACTATCAAATCAATCAAAGCTTCTTCCACTTTTTCCACTCTATCTGCTTCCGACTTTCCTAGTATTCCTTCGATTGATTCCACTACTGTCTTTGAATTAGATTTTCCTCAATTACTTGACAGTGTCGCTACCGTTGCTTTTTCTGCTGCTACAGACGATTCTAGACCCGTTCTGACCTCTGTTTTATGTAAATTCACTTCCGAATCTTTAACCTTGGTTGCTACTGATGGTTTTAGACTTTCTCTAAAAACTATAAAATTTTCCACCCCCATTACTTTTCCTGATGGTCAAGATTCATTAACTCTTTTAATTCCCGCCAAATCTTTAGCAGAAG
>JAHFKH010000056.1 GCA_023245435.1 Candidatus Shapirobacteria bacterium
GAATTGCCAAATGTTAATGAAATTTATAATCCTCCAAAATTGTCGACTAAAATTTATGACCGAAATGGAATATTGCTGTATACCTTTTATAAAGATGAAAATAGAAGTTGGGTGGAATTAAATAGAATTCCCAAAGAAATGGTTGAAGCCACACTGGCAATTGAGGATAAAGATTTTTTTTCTCACAATGGAGTATCAATTAAAGGAATATTTCAAGCCCTGTGGCATAACATTAGAAATCCAATAGGTGATCAATTAAGAGGTGGGTCAACTATTACCCAACAACTGGTAAAAAATGTATTTTTGTCAGGAGAGAAAACATGGAAAAGAAAAATTTCGGAATTAATATTGGCCCTAATGATAGAAAATAAACTATCAAAAAATGAAATTTTGGAAAGATATTTTAATCAAGTAGCTTATGGAGGAGAAACTTACGGAGTTGAAGCGGCCTCAGAACGTTATTTTGGAAAAAGAATTGAAGATATTAATATAAACGAAGCGACGTTTTTGGCGGGATTGCCCGCAGCACCTTCCTCGTATTTACCAAATGGACAAGGATTGAGTTTGGCATATCAAAGACAGGCTCAAGTGGTTAATCAAATGGAAATATCGGGATTTATTAATGCACAAACCGCCAAAGATATTATTACTAATAAAGTTTCGATTATTGAAGAGTCTCGGGGAATAAAAGCTCCACATTTTGTATTTTATGTAAAAGAATATTTAAAAGATAAATTGGGTTTTGAAAATATTGAACGACGAGGCTTGTCAATTTATACAACTTTGGATTATAAAACCCAAATGATGGCTGAAGATATTGTCAAAGATGAAGTTGATAAAGTGGCTAGACTAAGAATTGGTAATGGGTCAGCGATGATTACTGATCCGCGTTCGGGCGATGTATTGGCAATGGTGGGATCAAAAAATTATTGGGCAACTGATATTGATGGAAAATTTAATGTGGCAACAGCTCAAAGACAACCAGGATCGTCAATAAAACCAATTAATTATTTATTGGGACTGGAAAATGGAAAAAGTTTGGCAACAATTATTGATGATTCACCAATCACTTATCAAATTAAAGGTCAAAAACCTTATACTCCCCAAAATTACAATGGAAAATCAATGGGAAAAGTGACTTTAAAAACAGCTTTGGCTTCGTCATTAAATATTCCTTCAGTAAAATTATTAAACGAAAATGGCGTGGGTAATATGATTGATTTGGCCGAAAAAATGGGAATAACTACCTGGAATGATCGGAGTCGATTTGGATTATCGCTGGCTTTGGGGGCGGGTGAAGTTAAAATGACAGAAATGGCAGAGGCATACAGTACTTTTTCACAATTAGGGGAAAGGGTAAAAATTAATCCAATTTTGGAAATTAAAAATTATTTAGGGGAAAATGTTTATCAAAAAAATGTAGAAAAAATATCAGTAGTTGCACCAAAATATGCTTATTTAATTGATATGGCCCTGTCCGATGATACGGCTCGGGCCCCAATTTTTGGATTGGGATCAAAATTAAAAATTCCGGGAAAAACTGTAGCTGTTAAAACAGGAACAACCAATAGTTTAAAAGATAATTGGTGTATTGGTTGGACTCCTGAAGTAATGGTATTGGCTTGGGTGGGAAATAACGATAATTCACCAATGAGTTGGGTAGCGTCAGGTGTTTCTGGAGCAACGCCAATATGGAATAGAATCATGAAAGAAATGTTGCCCGATAGTGCACCTGATGTGACCTGGAACACACCAGATGGAGTGTATAAATCAAATGCTTGTGGTCATGAAGGTTTATTTACTGATGGTAGGGAAAATGGAATTGAGTGTCCAGTTATTTCACCGACTCCAACTCCAATATAAATCAGAGGCTATTTTGGGAATTAATTTTTGAGAACTGTCTAAAGGATTTGATCCAAAGATTTTTATAGTTAATAAAAAAGAAAATTTAGGCGAAGAAATGTCAGAAACATAATTGATTTCTGAGGATGGTGTTGAAATTTGTTCGTTAATAATTAAACCATTGGGTAAATTGTTTTTTATTAAATCAATATTGTTATTGATGGTAATGTTTGGAATATTTTGATTTTTACAATTTTGAGAAAATAATAATGAGTTATTATTTTTGTCAAATAAACATATTTCCCAAATATTTTTATCGGTAGTAACTGGAGTTTGAATTGATGGCAATTTTAATGCAAAATTAAAATTTAATTTATTATCTTTATATTCCCGAAAAATCCATAACCCAACACTAGTACCTACAGTTAATAATAAAATTAAAATTAATAATAAACGATTTTTGGTTTTATTTTTATCACCTTCAAGATTTTTGACCAAGTCCAACTGTTCGGGAAATTTACCTTTTTTCTTGAGAATTTCATCCTTGGTCTGCATATTATTTGATTTGAGATATTTGTAAAATACCATTTTTGGCACCCATTTGAGAAACAACTGAAGCAGAATTTTTTATGCCCCACTCGAGGGAAGTTTGAAGTGAATGACCATAAATTATGGCTGATAATGAGGCGGAACCAAAAGCATCACCTGCCCCAGTTTCATCGACAGGTTTGGTATTAATAATTGGTGAATGTAAATGTTCCTCGGGAGTCAAAATGTGAGCTCCTTGTCGACCGTTAGTAATTGCCACAATGGGACAAACTTTTAAATAAAAATTCCAAAAACTGGCTGATTGGGAAGAAGCGCCGGATAAAGTTTCGGATTCAACTTGATTTAATAATAAATAATGACAATGTTTTAATAAACTTAATAATCGATGGGTTTTGGCAATTTCACGATTACCGGGATTGATAGCAATTTTTATATTATTTTCAAAAGCAAAACCAATAATAGTTTCGAGTAAATCTAGATTTCCTTCAAGTGAGGTAATATAAAACCATTTGGTTTTGGCAATTTTTGACCAAGGAATATCGTTAACCGTCAATGAAGTTTTACCACGATTAGTAAAAACACTACGACCACCAACACTATCAACAAATATGACTGAAAAATCGGTCGATTCATTTTTTTTCTGGATTAATAAATTAGAAGGAATATTATCTTTTTTCAAATCATCGATGACATAATTTGACAAATGATCTTGGCCTAATAGTGAAATTGGGGAACAATTTAGACCGAGACGAGAAAATGTAACGGAGGAATTGGTGGCTCCCCCACCGGAGCAAATTAAAGAAGAGTTAATTTCGTTTTTTGAAGAGGCAGTAAATTTTTGAAATTTGCCATCATCAATGACCGAATCAGATTTGACAAAAATATCGACGGTGGCGGCACCAATAGAAATAACATCGTACATGAATTAATTGTAGCGCATTTTAAGGCGTCATTGCGAGCAAAGCGAAGCAATCTCGTTGGAATTTTTTGAGTGTTTCGATTCCATATATGTGAGATCGTAGAAACGTTCTGCAGAACGTTTCTACAAAATACACAAATTTTTCTGTTAAAATTCGTAATATGATTGGAATTGCGTTTGCGCTGTTGTGTGCATTATTTGTCGGTTTTTCACAACTGTCTCTAAGAAAAAGTTATCAGGAACTGCCACCATCTGTGGCATTTTTATTTGATGCAATTTTTGGTCTACTTATTTGGGTGCCTTTGGCTTTTTTTATGGGGATATCGGGAAATGTCAGTTGGAGCCAAGCAATATTTTTTGCTGTTATCTCAGCAATTCTTTCGGAAGCAATAGTTTTTTATGCCTTATCACACGGTGAACTAGCGGTTACAGCAACAATTATTGCAACATACCCTGTCTACACAGTGATTTTTTCAAGACTTTTTAATAATGAAATATTATCTACGTTACTAGTGATATTTGTCGTGTTGGCAATCTTGGGAAGTATAATTGCTAGCTTGCCAGAAAAGCTAAATATAACTGAATTGAAGTTTAAAAAAGAGATTATTTGGCCGTTTATTGCGGCAATATGTATAGGGCTTTCAGACACAATTTCAAAGGGCTATATTAATAAATCAAATGATTTTAGTTTCCTGTTTTCATTAGGATTTGTCCAAATACCAATTGCTCTCGTATATTTAAGAATTGAAAAACAGTCATTTATTAAATCTATAAAAGGAGTTGTTGGAAAGTTAAATAATTTTAGATTTGCATTGTTAGGTGGTTTTTTTAATATTATTGGAACTGGATTTTTGTGGCTTAGTTTTTCATATGCACCGGCATCAATTGCATCACCAATAACTGGAGCAAATGGTGCACTAACAGTGCTATTGTCAAGATTGGTATTAAAAGAAAAAATATCTTTACTAAAATATATTGGAATAATTTTGGCATTTGTAGGAATTATTGGAATAGCAATATTAAGAAATAGTTAATTTAAAAATTACTGGAATAATTTTGATTGCGTTT
>JAHFKH010000057.1 GCA_023245435.1 Candidatus Shapirobacteria bacterium
ATGGTTGGTTTAATTTTTGTGGTTTATTTTAATTCGCTTTGGGGTAATCTTGTGTCAGATGATTATGCATCAATTACTCAATACCCACAGATTGGAGATTTTTGGTCGAATTTTTCTGGATTTAATTCGATGAGTATGGGCACATATCTGGTTTTTAAATTGTTTGGAATGAGTCCAATTGCTTACCACTCACTAAGTTTGATTTGTTTTATTGTTTTTTGTTTGTTGGCTTATATATTTTTGGAGATAGTTTTTGATAATAAAATTTTGACTCGAGTAACAATGTTTTTGTTTGCCGTTTTACCAATTCATGTTGAGGCTATTTCTTGGATTTCGGGAAGAATTTATTTAATATTGGCGATTTATATATTACTGGGTTTGCTTGGTTTTGTTTTTTTTGTGCGTAACAATAATGTTAAATATTTATCGATTACCTTAGTTAGTTTTATATTAGGATTTTTGACTGATAGACCTAGACCGTTTGCTTTATTAATATTAATTTTTATATATTTACTTTATTTTGGGTTTAGAAAAGTAAAAGTAAATTGGGGTAAAGTAGCCATATTTGGTTTGATAGTTTCTGTGTTGGCGGCTATTTTGGCCTGGCCAAATATTATTAACCGAATAAATATTGTTAATTCGGGAACTAATGCTAGTGGTACAATTTTTTACGATCCGTTTTTTCAGTATCCAACTTCGATGGCCAAATATTTGCAAATGTTATGGTTTCCAATCGATTTAACTTTGTACCATACGATGTATATATTTCCAAATTGGTTAAATTGGTCGATATTACTAACTTATTTAACTATGCTTGTTTATTTTTACTTTAAAAATAAAAAATATTTTTTTGCTTTAGCTTTTATATTTGCGGCGGCAGCACCTTCTATGGCGCCGGTCAAAGTTAGTTGGTTGGTGGCTGAACGTTATATGTTTTTAGGTTCTTTTGGATTTAGTTTATTGTTGGGTTTGGTGTTATTAGATTTGGCTAAAATATTTAAATATATACCGATGGCCTTAGGGTTGGCTATATTTGTATTGTTTGGATTGCGAGTTTTGGCGCGCAATGTTGATTGGCAAACAAATCATAATTTATGGGTTAATACTTGCCAGGTCTCTCCTAATAGTCATAATGCTTGGAATAATATTGGTGATGATTATGATAAGTTACAAGACTATGCCAATGCCATAAAAGGCTTTACCCAATGAACAATTGTTAAACCAAATTATGCTGATGCATATCATAATCGGGCTAATATTTTTTATAAGGTGGGTCGACTAGATTTGGCACGCGAAAGTTATAATACGGCCTTAACTTTTAACCCTGGTTTGTATCAAACATATTTATCGCTGGTTCAAATTGATTTATCGGAAAAAAATTATGATTTAGCATTGAAGCATGCTCAAACTGTAGTACAAGTTCAACCAAATGACCCACAACCAATTTATGTTTTGGCAATTGTTTACGCGCAAATGGGTAATGTGAATGAAGCTGAAAAAATATTGATAAATTTGTTAAATCAGGTGCCAAATTATCAACCAGCCAAACAAGCCTTATTACAATTAAAAACTAGTAATGTTGGTGTTACAAAATAATATTTTGATAGTGTATTATATGTGACATGGCTAAATTTAAGATTTTAGTGACTGGCTGTAAAGGAACACTAGGAACACCATTGGTAGCCGAATTAAAAAGACGAGGACACGAAGTTTGGGGCTGTGATTTGCAACATCAAAAAGATGATAATTATATTAGGGCTGATATTGCAAACTATCGACAGCTAGAGCGAGTTTTTTCCCAAAATTACGATTTTGTTTATCATTTGGCAGCTGAATTTGGCAGAATAAATGGTGAAGAATATTATGATACTTTATGGGAAACAAATGTGATTGGAACAAGAAATATTTTAGAATTTCAAAAATTATATGGATTTAAATTAATTTTTGCTAGTTCTTCTGAAATTTATGGTGATAAACATTTAGATATTTTATCGGAGGATGTGCCACTACATCAGTCAATAATTCAACACAATGATTATGCAACTACAAAATGGGTTAATGAAGTGCAAATTATGAATTTTGAGAAGCGTTTTAACACGGAAACTGTTAGATGTCGTTTTTTTAATGCATATGGACCGGGCGAAAAATATCATCATTATCGGAGTGTAGTATGTTTATTTTGTTATCGAGCTTTGTTTGGGATCCCGTGGCAGGTGTATGAAGGTTATCATCGGGTGTTTATGTATATTGATGATTTTATTCCAACTTTGGCAAATGTTTGTGAAAAATTTAAAGCGGGTGAAGTTTATAATATTGGAGGTGAAGAATATCGTAGTGTTCATGAATTATCAGATTTAATTTTAAGTATTACCGGAGCAAATAAAAATTTAGTCGAGTATTTGCCACAGGATGTACATAACACCCTAAATAAAAGGCCAGATGTATCAAAAGCAAAAAGGGATTTAAATCATAAATTGACGGTAAGATTGGAGGAAGGAATCCCAAAAACAATTGAGTGGATGAAGCAGTTTTATTTTGAAAATGGAATAAAAAATCTAACTAAACCGACTTTTAATAAAGTAATGGAAACGGGAAGAAGAAATTTACTTTAAGTTTTTAAACTGTAGTAGTAATCTGCTAACTGAATGGATAGTTTATCGACAGATAATGATTCTCTGGCCTTAATGGTGTTATTTAATAGTTTTTGATATAAAACTTTGTTTTGTAATGTTTTTATAATATCGTTGGCCAAATTGTCAGATTGTACTCCACATTTATATTTATCAATAATTCGTGATACTTCAGTGTCGTTTTGGATGGCAAAAATTGGTAATTTACCATTTATAAAAGATCCGATTCTCATGGGAAAACCAGCTTTTTCGACAGGACTATTGCTTGATAAAAATAAGGCACCAATTGAGACGACCATATATTTACCTAGTTCTGATGGAGGTATAAAACCGGTCGAGACAATTTTATTGAGAATATTTTTGTCTAAAGGAAAATTTATAGTGGCAGGATTGACATTGACGATTAATCTGAATGTATTATCTTTTTTAATTAATTGCTTGAATGTTTCGAGTAATAAGGTGCCTCGAGGACCGTTAAAAGTATTACCGATTGATAAAATGTATTTTAGTTTTGGATCTAAATTTGTTTGTTTATAGGCTTGTGTTGGAGTTGGAAGTAAAAATTGATTTTGATTGACACCATTTATTATTTTGACAATGTTGGTCGCTCCCCTTTTTTGGGCAAGTTCGGCCAGATATTGGCTAGTGACGCAGTAGTTTTTAAATATACTGGGGAAATTATATTCAAATAATTTAATATATTTAAGATAAATAGGATTTGTTTTTAGTTCACCTTCTTCGTATATATCATCCCAATCTATGACTAAAGTTTTTTTATTTAGTAATTTAAAAAATAAAGCAGGAATATTTGATTCGGGTGACGAGGGCATTGCCAAATGATAAATGTCATATTTTTCTTTTAAACCAAAAATAATTGCGATGATGGCGCGAAGTAGTCGACCTTGAAAAAAGACACTAAAATAAAAACGGGGTAAAATATATAAATTTAGATTTTTGTTTATTTTTTGTTTTTCAATTCCAAAATAAAACTTTTTATTGGTAGATACTAGTAAATCAATTTTGTGACCGTTATTTGATAAACCTTGACATATATTTAAAGCACGGAAATATCCACCAAAATATACTGGGCACGGTTCAATAAAAAGTATTTTTAATTTTTTTTGCATATATAGATTTTGGTTTCGGTGTGGATAAGCTTTAGGACAGGAAAGGTAGGAATTAGATATTGGTAATGGCTGGTTTTTAACGTCCAAAATAAATCGAGAGGAAACTCAAAGGGCTGGCTAGTTATTTTTACTATTGAAAAATAATTATTTAATATATTTTTAAATTTATTGGTATTGGGAATAAAGATATGTCGGGGCGGGTCAAGATGAAAAGCTTTATTTTGGTTAAATTTAAACGAAAATGAATCTGAAACTGGGACGGAAATAATTATTACTCCATTTTTATTTAGTAATTTTTTGGCTTTAATAATAGCATCTATTGGTTTTACAAAATGTTCTAGTGAATGCCAAAAACAAATTAAATCATATTTTTGCTTGAATTTATGTTTTAAAAAATCAGCTTGAAGTAAATTTTGTTTTTGGTTGTCTATTTTAATATCAATACCAGTTTTGTTGTAACCTTGTGGAAGTTCTTTCAAAAAATTGCCGTTACCACAACCGACGTCAAGGATTGATATGTTTTTTGAATTAAAAATTGATTTAATTATGTTTAATTTTGGTAAGTAGTTTAATTTATTTACAATTTTTTCAAATAAATTTTCGTGA
>JAHFKH010000058.1 GCA_023245435.1 Candidatus Shapirobacteria bacterium
TAATTGAAGATTATTTAAATAAAAATTACTTATAATCTTTTTAACCAAGTATATGCATCACCATCTTTCCCATACTTTTCAATAATAAATCCACGATTTTCGTCACACATTTTGTCATAAAATGGCCAACTTAGTTTGTACCTTGGACCACTATGGATAATCAAATATTGATTTCCCTCTTGTTTGGCAGAATTACATATTCCTTCAAAAAGTTGACGTCCTACACCACCACCTCTAAACAATTCACTATCGACAAAGGCATTTAGCAATTCAGCCGACTGACTAATATTAATGTCATTAAAATGGTTGACCATATCAGAATCAGGTGTTGAATACGCCATACAACCAATTACTCGACCGTCAGAACTCTTTGCCACGACATATTTACGAACTCTACCATATTCATCTTTTTCACCTCTCATATATCCCTTTATCGACGCAATTTCACCTTGAAGTATTTCACCAGTTTTTCTATCTTTAATATGTTGTCTTAAAATTGGATCAAATTTTTCTATATCACTCTCGACAAGTGGACCAACTTCAATATGAAGTTGTTGAGCTAGCTCTTTTGGATTTCTTTGCATGATGAAATTATATATTAATCAATTTATACCTACAATAAGGTATTATTTGTTTTTGTTGCGGGACTAGGAGTCGAACCTAGAAATATTCTCCTCCAAAGGGAGACGTCCTACCATTAGACGATCCCGCAAGGGTGCCGCCAAGAGGACTTGAACCTCCACACCTTTCGGCATACGCACCTCAAGCGTACGTGTATACCAATTTCACCATGGCGGCAGGTTGTAAAAGAACAAAGTATTATACCCCAACTAGTGGCTGTTGAGGGACTCGAACCCCCGACATCACCGATGTAAACGGTGCGCTCTACCAACTGAGCTAAACAGCCTTGATGTATTTTATCAATAAAAAATCCGCCACTGGCGGATTAGTTTGAGCGGGTAATGGGAATCGGACCCACTTCTCGTCCTTGGCAAGGACGCATTCTACCGGTGAACTATACCCGCAAATTTGTTAAATTAAATTAATTTATGTGCCGAAGGTTGGACTCGGACCAACATCCCAGGTTTTTCAGACCAGTGCCGTGACCATCTTGGCTACTTCGGCAAGAAGTATAAGTATTATACAAAAAAAATACCCATTTTGTGTCACAAAATTAAATGTTAAACTCAAATATGGATTTAAACAATAAAGTCACTGTTATTATTGGTGGTAGTCAAGGTTTTGGTAAATCACTTGCAAAATTCTTCATTAAAGAAAATGCTAAAGTTATTATTATCAGTAAAAACATAAATTCAGCCAACAATACAGCCAAAGAAATCGGTGCAATTGGCTACGCTGTTGATATCAGAAACGAACAAGACCTCATAAATACAACTAAGTTGATAGTAAATAAATTTGGAAATATTGATATTTGGATTAATGGAGCGGGAATATTTATGAAATTTCCCAACAACGAAAAACTCGATATGGATAGAGCCCATGAATTATTTGATGTAAATTTTTTTGGCACTGTTATTGGTAGTCAAACCGCTATCAAATATATGAAAAATAATGGTGGCACAATTGTAAACATCCTTTCAAGCGCCGCTCTTGATCCCACTCGAGCAATTGGCGCTAGCTTATATGCTAGTAGTAAATGGGCAGTTCGAGGTTACACCGATGCTTTAAGATCAGAATATATAGATAGTAATATTAAAATAATTTCATTGTATCCAGGAGGTATGAAAACACATTTACACGATGAATCAATACCCACAAATTTTGCCGATTTTATGGATCCGGATTATGTATCAGAAAAAGTTATTAACAACCTAAAATTAGACAAACCTCAAGACGAACAAATAATTAAAAGACCTAACGTTTAAAATGTGTCGCTGGAAGGACTTGAACCTTCAAGGATTGCTCCATACGCTTCTGAGACGTACGTGTCTACCAGTTCCACCACAGCGACCAATTTCTTTTTGAGCGGGATAGGGGAATCGGACCCCTGCTTAAAGATTGGAAATCTTTAGTTCTGCCATTAAACTAATCCCGCAACGTCTATATTTTACCAAAAATAATATAAAAAAATCCCCCGCCTTTCGGCGAGGGAGGTTAATAGTCAAAGGAGAAACGGAGTTATACATTAAAAATGGGTAACCCCAAGATTCTCTCCTTTGATTGTTAACTATCTTATAATATCACTAATATCTAATAATGTCAAGTTATAGGATAAAATCACCCCTACCCCTCTTTGAAAAAGAGGGGATTAAATTAGATATGAATTATATTTAGTTTTATTGTAAAATAGACTGTTCTTTAAAACTGCCGCTGTGGTGAAATTGGTATACACGCCAGACTTAAAATCTTGTGGTAGCAATACCGTGTGGGTTCGATTCCCGCCAGCGGCACACCCGGGGATTGGCGCAATTGGCTAGCGCGCATGGTTTGGGACCATGAGGCTGCAAGTTCGAATCTTGTATCCCCGACACTATTTATGAAACCTACCCATTTTAAAACTATTACTGGCCTCCAAATCCCTTTACCCGTCTTTTTTCCCGATGCAACACGAGCAGTATTAAAGACACTTGATTCAACCGATATAGCCAACACTAAAACTCCCGGCATTTTAGTCAACACTTTTCATTTAAATAATTTTCCCGGAACTTCAGTTATAAAAAAACACAACGGTGTTAGAAATTTTATGTCCTGGAATGGGGGAGTAATATCTGACTCGGGTGGTTTTCAAGTAATGTCACTCGCCAAATCTGCCAATTCTAAAAAAAATCCCGTCACCGATGAAGGGGTTAATTTTAAAATTCCTGGCACTTCTAAAAAAATATTATTTACTCCCAAAACTTCTATCGATTTTCAAATGGTTTTAAAAACTGATATGGTAGTTGTCTTAGACGATTTTACCGATCTTGACGCCAATCCATCCAAAGAACGCGAGACTGTCGAAAGAACTATTTTATGGGCCAAAGAATCTAAAAAGATATTCGATCAGCACTGCCTACGAAGCAATTTGGAGCCAGAGCAGCAACCATATCTTTTGGGCGTCGTTCAAGGTGGTTATAATTTAGAATTACGAAAAGAATGTACAGAGCGTCTCGTCGAAATTGGTTTTGATGGATTAGGTTACGGAGGATGGCCTCAAAATATTGACAAAAGTTTTAATTTTGAAATTCCCAAAGTTATAGGGCAAAATTGCCCCAACGATTATTTACTTTATGGCCTGGGTGTGGGCAAACCCCAAGACATTGTTGGTATGGTTAAAATGGGCTGGAATATTTTTGATTGTGTTTTGCCCACCCGTGACGCCCGTCACCAACGATTGTATGTGTACAATGCCGATTCTATAAACAAAATTGACATTCAATCAAAAAATTTTTATACCTATTTTACCCCAAACAAAGAAATATATGCCCACGACACCAATCCCGTCAGTACTGCTTGTGATTGTTTGTTGTGTACTCATTATAATCGCTCATATCTACGGCATTTATTTCAAATTGGTGATATGACTGCTGGCCGTCTTGCCACCATCCACAATCTTCGTTTTTATTCACTTCTTATGGAAAAACTCCGTCCTATTTATGAAAACCTTTAAATCAATTAATTTTGGTTGTCGAGTCAATGCTGCCGAAACCAATCAACTATCCCAACAATTGATCGATTCTGGTTATATTTTTGACGATAAAAATCCCGACACCATCATCGTCAATACCTGTGCCATTACCAAAAAAGGGGAATACGAATCAATTTCCAAAATTAAAAAACTAATCAAAGATAATCCAAAAATAAAAATTATTGCCACTGGTTGCGCCAATTTAGACAAAATAAAAGATCTAAAAAATATAACTATTGTTCCTAAAACCGATATAAATTTAATTTACACCTCAAAAATTAATGATAAGTTTTCTTATACTCATCGTTATTTATTAAAAGTCCAATCAGGCTGCACTCAAAACTGCACTTTTTGCATTGTCCCCAGTCGTCGTCCTACCCTAAATTCTTTGTCTATCAAAAATGCTATTGATACCATCAATTCTACTAAAACCTATAAAGAAGTAATTATTACTGGTGTCAATTTAGCCCAATATTTACCCGGTTTTTCTAATTTAGTTGAAGCTTTACTGACTCAAACAAAAATTAAATTAATTTCCTTTGGCTCAGTTCCAGTACTGTGCATCGACGATAAATTTATAAAATTATTACAAAATGATCGTGTCTCCCATTTTTTGCATATTCCAATACAATCTGGCAGTGACAAGATTTTAAAACTCATGCATCGCCCATACGATAAAAATAAAATAATAAATATATTTAATAAATTAAAAAAT
>JAHFKH010000016.1 GCA_023245435.1 Candidatus Shapirobacteria bacterium
TTAAACAGAGAGGTTAAGGATTGGGATTTGACAAGTAATTTGACGCCGGAAGAAATTTTAAAATTATTCCCCAAAAATAGTTTTTATAATAATTTATTTGGAACTGTAGGAATTATTGGGAATGATGGAGAAATTTTTGAAGTAACGACTTATCGTAGTGAAATTGGATATGCTGACTCGCGTCATCCTGATAAAGTAATTTGGGGAAAAAGTTTGGAAGAAGATGTGAAAAGAAGAGATTTTACAATTAATGCAATGGCCATGAATATTGATGGAAAGATTTTTGATTTTTGGAAGGGACAGGAAGATTTGAAAAATGGATTAGTACGAACGGTGGGAAATCCTGATGAAAGATTTGGAGAGGATGCTTTGCGGATGATGCGAGCAATTCGAATTTCGGCACAACTTAAATTTCAAATTGAAGAAAAAACTTTTGCCAGTATTGTTAAAAATGCAAAATTAATAAACAATATTGCTTTTGAACGAATTGCCAAAGAATTATTTTTGATTTTAAAATGTGATCGTCCAGGTGACGGAATAATAATATTAAAAAATAGTGGAATTTTGGAACAAATTATTCCCGAGTTGATTGAAGGAGTGGGAATGACTCAACGAGGGCATCATATTTATGATGTATGGAAACATAGTTTGGAGGCGCTCAATAATTGTTCCTCAACAAATGAAATTACAAGATTGGCCGCTTTACTACACGATATTGGCAAACCAATAGTGATGAAAAAAGTTGGAGACAATAATACTTTTCATAACCATGAAGTGGTAGGAAGTAGAATTGCCCTGTCTATTGGCAAACGACTTAAACTATCAAAAGAAGAATTACAACAACTTTTTATATTAACACGTTGGCATATGTTTACAGTTTCAGAAATGCAAACTGATAGTGCGGTGCGTCGATTTATTAAAAATGTGACTGTCCCCTATTTGGACGAAATGATTGCTTTGCGTCGAGGTGATCGATTGGGAAGTGGGGCCAAAGAAACGAGTTGGCGCTGGGAATTATTTAAAAAAAGATTAATTGAGGTACAAACACAACCGTTTTCGGTTAAGGATTTAAAAGTTGACGGTAAAGATGTGATGGAGATTTTAAAAATAAAACCGAGTCGAAAAGTGGGTGAGGTTCTTGATGCATTATTTGCACAGGTGGAATTAGATCCCAAATTAAACGAGCGAGAAATTTTGTTGGAAAAAATAAAATTAATGATATAATCTGGATTATATTATGAGATTTATTGATAAACTAAATATCTCTAGAGCCACGGGTGAATCTATACCGAGAATTAATCTAAGATTAGCAGAAACTCAGAGTCAAAGCCCTTGGATTGAGAACTTAAAAAAAGGAATTCCTATCAGCCGAGTACTATTAACCGGAATTAGAACTATGGGGATAAAAGACATTGAAAGATCGCCTGAAATGAGACAACAATTAGATATATTGACTGAAGATATATCCAATGTTGTTTATGATGCTTCGTTTGGTAATGACCATTTAACTCTAATGATTCCAGGAATTAATTATAATGATGCCAGAAAAATTAAAAGCGTTATGTTAAATCAAAAAATGGCCGAAGAGGTTTATGGATTCCCTGGAAGAATAAGGATCTCTGATACCGAATTGTAATTTATTTTCTAAGCTCAGGTGGAACTGCGTCTATACCGAATTTTGTGACAAAAAGTAGTTGTTTTTCTTCATTCGGCCTTATAATATTTCTTATTTCAACAATACAATTCTTTTGTTTTGGAATAGGATAATAAGATGAATCGATTGTTTCACTGTAATCTGATCTTGGTTCGATATCTTTGTATATTGGATTTAGAAAATTAACTCGATAATCATTAATAAGTATGTGCATAGCCCCAATATAAACATAATCTGAAAAAACTACGCTGCGCGATTGAACAGGGCCAACAACTTCACTTAAAATAGATTCTATTTCCTGTTTAATAGCATTTATCATATGGGGAATTTTAGCACTTATAATAAATTTTTCAAAAAATGTTTTACTTTTTCTTTTTGAAAAGCAAAACTAGAGGTATAGCGACGGCGGTGGAGGAATAGGTGCCGCAGACAACCCCAACTAATAGAGCTGTGGCAAACCAGCGAGTGGTAGAACCACCCAGAAGAACTAAAGCCAGTAACATAAAGATAATTGTCATTGAATTGTTAATTGAACGAACAATGACCTCAGAGACTGCTTGGTTGGCCAAATTTACCCAGGGCAATGAAGCATGTTTGCGTCGGAGTTCACGAATACGATCAAAGGTAACAACGGTGTCGTGAACTGAAGCCGAAAGAGTCGTTAAAAGTGCGGTGACAAAAAGTGCGTCGAGTTGAGCTCCAAAAAAATGGCCAAACAAAGAAAAGGCGCCGATTAATATAAATGAATCATGGAACATAGCTAAAACCGCACCAGCACCAAAAGAAAAATCACTAAATTTAAACCCAATAAACAATAACAAAGAAATTGATGACAAAATAATGGCATAGATAGTTTTTTTGATTAATTCTTGCCCTAAACTAGGACCAACACTACTAAACTGAAGGATTTCGGTATCTTTGTCCAGTTTTTTAAACTGTTCGTCTAATTTTACTTTTTGATCTTGGGAAATATCAATAAATTTGATGGTATAAATACTGTCTGATTTTAAAATTGATCTGATGTCAATTTTATTATCGGAAAATATTTTTTTAATTGATAAATCATTATTGGTGTTAGGTAATTTTATTTCATAAGTTGAACCACCGGTAAAATCCTCGGAAAAAGAAAAATTCCATTTTACAATTGAAAAAATAGAAACACCAATTAAGGATAAAGAAATTAATAAAAATAAAGGACGAAATTTCATGATGTTCATATTTTTTTACGAGAAGCTAAAACCCTTAACAAATTTCGAGTAACAACTACGCCAGTAAAGATACCAATAACGATTCCCAGTAAAAGTGTTACAGCAAAGCCACGAAGCATACCGGATGAATTTAAAAACTGCCAATTAAAAGGATTAAATAAGATTAAACCAGTAATAATAGTACAAGTATTGGCATCTTTGATTGAATCCCAGGCTTTACCAAAACCTAATTCCATAGCCAAATTCCAAGGTTTGCCAGCCCGAAGTTCCTCTTTCATCCGTTCAAAAATTAAAATATTACTATCGACGGCCATACCAATCGATAAAATAAAGCCAACTAACCCAGGAAAAGTTAAAGTAACGGGAATTAAACGATATAAAGTTAAAGTAATTAAGCCATAAATCAAAAGTGAAATTACAGAAATAAAACCTAAATAACCATAATTACCAATCATAAATAATGCGACTAAGCCAAGACCAATTAAACCAGCCCTAATTCCTTTATCAATTGAATCCTTACCTAAAGATGCGCCAATTTGTGATTGAGAAAGTAATTTAATATTTAAAGGTAGGGCGCCAGCGTTAAGCTGGGCTGATAACGATTTGGCTGATTTGATATCAAAACTACCATTAATAACTGCCTTACCATCGGGGATAATTGTTGAAACAGTTGGTGAAGTTATAACTTGATCGTCAAGTAAAATTGCAATTCTTTTATTTAAATAATCTTTGGTAGCTTTTTCAAAAAGTTTGGTGCCAGGCTCATTAAATTCCAATGAAACTTCCATAGCGCCAGTATTTGGATTTGGTTGTGGAGCAGCTTTGATTAAATGCGAACCATTTAGACCAGTATCTTTGAAAACATCGTTAAAGGTGGCGGTAGCAGTCGCCTCGGGAGGAATATCGGCAATGCCCATAAATTTTAGGGAGGCGGTTTGACCAATTAATTTGATGGCATCATCAATATTGGTAACCCCGGGTAATTCGACAACCAGGCGATGATCCTGACCTTGTTTACTTAATTGAACATTTGATTCGGAAACACCAAATAAATTGATCCGTCTTTCAATATTGGTTTTTAATGATTCTAAAGCCGAAGTTAAATCGGCTGATTTGGCCGAAGATGTGTCAATATTGTAAATAAGTGAGGCACCACCAGCTAAATCGAGACCATATTTTAAATTGACATTTGGTTTAATTTCGGCAGTACCTAATTTAAAATTAAAATCGGGGCGATAAAAAGTACGACCAAATAGATTTAGTTGAATTGGCAAATTTAAAATTAGACAAACAAAAGTTAGACCTAAAATTGTATAAAATAAATTGCGATTTTTTTGAGCTGAATTCATTTTTATTTTATTGACAAAGATAATTGACGAGGATGTCCTGTAAAAATATAGGTAACAGTCCCTTTTGAATATTTTACTTTGTATTGAGCAACATCACCTTCTTTGATATCTAATCTTTGAATCACCTTGGTGGGTAAAGTAACACAAAGGCTATGGCCGGTTTTGATTACTTTACGAATGTGAGCCATTTAGTTATCGGTAAGAATTTGAGGACTGCCCATTATAACAACTGGCGAGGAAAGAAAAAAGTCAACTAAAAAAGGATCACGTTTATTTTGACGTAATCGTAATTCTTCTTTGTCCATTACCATATAATTTATTTCGTGACCACGGCGAGTTTCTTCCGACTTCATGGCTAATTCTACAGTTTTAGTTGATAAATCACCAACAACAACAATATCGATTTTATCTTGATTTTTATTTAAGCCCAACAAAAATGAATAGGCAGCAACGACTAATTGGGCTTTACCTAGCGCTTCACAAAAAGGCAAACTTTTGTAAGCTAGCGCTAATAAAATGGGAAATAAATGATGTTTTTGATTTGGAATATAATAAAGTCGATTGCCCCTGGCTTCGGGTAAAATTAAATTAATTTTGGCGAGATTTGATAACTCACGACGAACAGAATTTATTTCTTCACCAGTATCACGAACTAATTGACGAACATAATAAATTTCTTGTGGTGAGGTAAAGAAAATGTTGACTAGTTTAGCCCTGGTTTTGGAGGTAAAAATAGCGTTAAGACTAGTTTCAACTTTCATAAGAAACTTTATTACCTAAAGGCAATATTTCGATCCAAGTTCGACCTGGGATTAAATTAATTTCTTTGCCAGATTTATCTTTGAAAATTGTGCGAGCGGTACGATTGGGTTTGGACCAAGTAATTTCGGTTTTGGTACCGTTTTGTAAGAGCACAGCATCACCGGTACCAACAACGGCATATAAATTGTGAACATGTTCATCAATAGCACGAGATTCTTTGGCCCATTGAATAATTATATTTTTAGAATTAATTTGTTCATTGGTATTAAAATCAACGGCTACTACACCTCCATTTTGACGTAAATATTGTTTTGAGGCGGAGTCATAGGTCCAAGAAACAGAATAGGCCTTGTCACCCCACCAATCGAAAGAAATTGTTTTGGCGTCAACCGTGGCGGGCTGATCGACTTGTTTAAATGACCATGAACGGAAACTTTTATTCCATAAAGTTTTGTTAATAATAGTTTCATTGGTTAAACCTCGGGAGGCAGCCACATTCCATAATTCGTTACTAGAACAATACATAGTATGTTCGGTGGCTTTGACCTCACCAGTTCGATCTTCTTCGCGACGACAAGCTTTGTAGGACAAGGAAAATTGAGATAAATCACCCCAAGTACCTTTGTTATTCCAGCCATAATCGGCAATTTGTTCCAGTGCTTGGGCTTTTTTGTTAGTAGTGCAGGGTCCGGATTGACGACCAGTAACAGGATCTTTGGGGGCACTACAATTACTACCACCAACGTGAGCATAAAGTGGATAATCAGAATATTCGGAAGCTAAATCAAGAAAATAGGTTCGGGCTGAACGGACTGGACCAATATCATATTTATTGGCGGCACCTTTGACGGCATTACAGTAAAATACGCCCATAAATCGGGTGATTCCACCTTCGGAGTTGGCTTCATAGACAATATCGGCATTATTTAAACCCGATTGTGGTCGAGAATCAGAATGATTTTCTATCATAACCAATAATGGACGACGAGTTTCCCAAATAGTTTTTTCTTCTTTGGTAAACAATTGACCGTTGATGGGACAAGTTTCGGTTTTTGGGCCAGCAAAATCAAGAACCCCTGTTTGTTTTTTAGTACCAGAAATATTGTCGGTGGAAATTTCTTTTTTAGTTTGAGTTGAGATAGGCAAAAAATAACTAAATCCAAAATAACTGCCAACTAAAAATAATATAAAAGTGAGAATATAAATACTTAAGTTCTTCTTTGACATATTTAAAAAATAATTAATGCTTGATAGCTTTTACTATAGCGGATTTTTCTTCGTTTGACAAAGTGATAGAATCCCCTTCACCATTTTTTATCGGCTTGGCATAAATCCGAGTAAAATTTCGATGATGAAGTGAAGTGAGAATTATACCAGAGTTAGATGAGTCAAGAATTGAAAGGGAAAAACTTTGGTCACTACCCAAATCATCAAAGGGGTTGTAGCGAAATAAACCTACTTTTTGAATACCAGCGGTTGAGGGAGTGTTGGTGATAGGATCAAGAGGGGTCTTGTATTTTTTTATGATTAAATAGGCTAAATATATTAACCCGATTGAATTTAAAAAAATTATTATATAAATAAAAGTGGTCATTGATGATTAATTTTATCACTCAATTGATATACTGAGTTATGAAAAAAGATTTGATGAAAAGTGGATTACTTAGCATGCTGGCTATTGCAATCCTGCTAGCTTTGTATTATGTTTGGAGGTGAAGCTATTTATAAATTTATTCATCTGGAGGTGAAAAATTATGGCATCTATTAAATTCTATTCCGTAAAGTCACGTAAATCAGTTGACGTTGACGTTTCTAAAGTTACCAAAGTTATGCTTAAAAACGGTCGACCAGCTGCTCAGGCTATTGATCCTGAAACTGGAGTCAAGATGTTTAAAATCTTGTCCGCCGCTGACGCTGCTTTGCTATAGTTTTAGTAAAGAAATAAAATCCCCCGGGAAACTGGGGGATTTTTTATTAAACCCCTCAGCCCTGCGGACAGCTCCCCTTGACAGGGGAGCCAAAAAATATTGATACAATATTTTATGGAAAATATTATTTTAAATATAAATAAAATTGATCAAATTGATGAAGTTATGGATGTAGCAAACTTAGTATTTAAACCAAATAAAGAAGAGAAAGAAAAATATCACAAAAAAGAGGATTGGTTAAACAAAATTAAAAATGGATTATTGATTTCGGCGTCAGTTGACAATAAAATTGTTGGTTTTGCAATTTGTTATCAAAAAGAAAAGGATTTGCATATTTGGAATGTTGGGGTTTTGGAAAAATACAGGAGATTTGGAATTTGGAAAAAAATATATGATGAAATTGTTAAATTTGCACTTATGAATAAGTTTGAAAGCATTAGTTTAAATACTTATAAAGAGAAATTTTTGGGTATGTATACTTTTGTGATAAAAAATGGTTTTGACGAGTATAAAACTGAATTTGACGAAATGCAGGGAACAACCAAATCAATGTTTAAAAAGATGGTAAAATAGGGGGCTTCAAAGAGAGAGAAGGGCCCACCCCGCCGTTGCGGGGAGGAAAGTCCGGACCGCACACAATAGGGACATCGAAGAAGTAGATACGTCGGTAACGGCGTGGCTCTGCTACAGAGACGAGAAATATGAAACGCGTACCCGTCCCGCGGAAATCTCAAGATGAGACGTTAATATCTAATTGTGGAGAGTCTCAGGTAGAGAGAATAGATAGATGGCCCATAAACAGAATCCGGCTTATCACTGTCTTTGAAGCTTTTTAAAACCCTTCTCCTACCCCTTCCCTTGACAGGGCAGGGGAGAAATATTTTTATTTCTTATTTTTCCAAACGGTGGTGATGATAGTTTCGAGAGTGAGATAAATTGGAACTGCCAAAAGAGCTCCGGCAATGCCACCTAATTTGGCCCCAGTGGCAATGGCAAGAATAGTGATAATTGGATTAAGGCCAATTGCTTCTTTCATCACTCCGGGAGTAATAAAATTATTTTCGGATTGATGGACAATAATACTAAGGATTACGGTTAAAAAAGCAACTGTAGGGGAAACAGTTAAACCGACCAAAATGGCAATAACTGAAGTAATAATTGGCCCTATGTTTGGCACTATTTCTAACATTCCGGCAATAATAGCCAGGGGGACAGCATAGGGCAAACCTAAAACCGTATATCCGATATATGATAAAACACCAATAATAGTCATCAAAATTAATTCGCCGTTGACCCAATTTCCTAAACGTTTTTCTAATTTAGTAAATATATTTAAAATTAAATCTTGAGTTTTTTGATTTGAGGTAAAACGTGAAACAACAGTGTTTAAACGACGGCGTTCGAGTAATAAATAAAAAGTAATAACTAAAACTACAAAAGCAGAAAAAAGATTGGAGACCAAAGAAACAACGGCTTTGGCAATTTCGGTGGGAATAGTTTCGATAATTTTAAATTGAGAAGATAAATCGATAGCGGAAAATCCAAATAGATTAATATTATTAATAGTTGACGGTAAAATGCGCATTAATTCACCGGTTTGATTGACCAATATGGGAACTATTCCGGCAATTATAAAAGAAAAAAGACTAATTACTAAAATGTAAACCAAAAAAATAGCAATAGATCGAGGAATTTTTATTTTTTCTAATCTGTTAATAGTGGGATTTAAGGACTCCATGGCCACAAAACAAATAAATAGTAAAACAATAATATCCCTAACTAACCAGAGTAATCCTAGTCCTAAAATAAATATAATAGTAAATATAACTGTTTTAATTGGACTTTCAGTTAATTTACTGGCCATATTTTATTTTTTTAAAACTTGATAAAAAACTGAGGCAGTTAAATAAAGAGGGACGGCAATAATCGCCCCCACAACTCCAGCCAAAGTACCACCCATAGCAATGAGAAAGATAGTAACTAATGGATTTAGACCAACGCTTTCTTTCATAATTTTGGGGACAATAAAATTATTTTCAGCTTGTTGAATGATAATCCCCCAACCGACAGCCATTAAACCAATAGTAGGAGAAATTGTTAAACCAACTAACCCGGCTAAAACTGAAGTTACTACTGGGCCAATATTGGGGACCATTTCGAGGAACCCAGCGATAATACCCAAAGGTAAGGCATAATTTAAACCAATAAAATAGTAACCTATATATGACAAAAAACCAATCATTAACATAAGCAAAAATTGACCAGAAACCCAACGACCCAAGCGATGTTCTAATAAATTAATTATTTCAATTGCTTTGGCGGCATGGGGTGGGCTTAAATAAAGTTTGGCATGTTTTTCAAAATCACGACGTTCTAAAAGTAAATAAAAAGTAATTACAAAAAAAGCAAATACGGAAATTAAGTTGGAAAAAACTGAAATAACGGTGGTAGCAAAAGAACCGGGGATATTTTCTAAAATTTTCATTTGGGAAGAAATATCAATGGCATTGAAACCTAACAGTGAAATATTGTTGATGGTTGAAGGTAAGACTTTAATAAGGTTGGTGGTTTCAATAACAATGACGGGAATAGCGCCAGCGAGTGATAAAGAAATGCCCGACCAAATCAAAATATATAAAATTAATATAGCTAATACTTTGGGGATTTTAAATTTTTGGAGCCATAGGACGGCTGGATTTAGGGCCTCCATAAAAATAAAACAAAGAAAAAATAACAAAATTAGATTTCGTAATTGCCAAGTGACAAAAAGGGAAAGCAAAAAAATGGCGATAAAGATAATGGTTTTTTGGGATATTTCAACTTTTTGAGTGATCATATGAATTAATTACGAATTAAAAATTACGAATTACGAATTTATAATGTTATATATTTTTATTGTACCATTTGGAGACAATTTTATTTATTTTGTCTTGTAAGTTTGGTTGGGAAATATCAATAAAATAATTTGGGGTAAATTTTTTAAACCATGTTTTTTGTCGGCGAGCATATTGATGTTCGTGAGTAGTCCAATTATTTATACTGTTTTGATTAAAACCAGATTTAAAATCACTATAAGCTAAGGTGTTTAAACCCGGATCAGTCCATTTATATTTTTTTAATAATTTTTTTATTTCATTAATAAGACCTGCATTTAGGCGAGATTGAATACGGGAGTCGATTTTTTTAATTATATTATCGATGGAGTCGGTGAGAGAAATATGTAAAATGTTAAACCCACCCCCAACCCCCTCCCTTGACAGGGTGGGGGCATATTTATTTTTTGACATTTTTATTTCTATTTTTCTAATCAGTCGGCGAGGGTTGTTTTTATCAGAATTATTTAATAGTAAATAATTTTTTTTATCTAAAATAAAATGGATTTTTTGTAAAAGTGAAATGGGAAAACGATCAAGAAAAAAACGGAGAAAATAATTTGGTTTAATATCAAAAGTTTCACGAGGATGAATAATTGATTCGATGTATTGACCAGTACCACCAACGATGATGGGTAATTTATTTTTATTTTGGATTTGATTAATTTTAAGATAGGCTAGTTTTTGATATTGTGAGACCGAAAATTTTTCATTGGGGTTGATAATGTCGATTAAATGAATTTTGATATCTTTGGGGTGATCTTTGCCTGTGCCAATGTCCATGCCACGATAAATTTGTCGGGAATCAGCCGAAATTAATTGCCCATTAAATTTTTTGGCCAATTTTATGGCTATATTAGTTTTACCGGTAGCAGTAGGACCAGAAATGATGAGGATTTTATTTTCCATAATAAATTAAATTGGGGTCCATCGATTAAGGGGACAACCCTCGTCACATTCTCGTTGACAAATAACATCAGAAACTTTGACAAGTTTTTCACCTGGATTATGCAATGAAGTTATAGCTCTTACTTCATGGTTATCACAAACAAGTTTTTGTATTTCTGGAGGTAATTGGTTGGTGGGAATTTTTTTTAAATATTCAGGAGAAATAGTTATTGGCATGTTATTTAGACATTAAACCTAAACTCAACAATGTCGTCGGGGTGCATAATATATTGTTTACCTTCGTGGCGAAGTAAACCTTTGATTTTGGCACCTTCCCAGCCATTATTAGCTACAAAATCGGTATAACTTACAATTTCAGCCATAATAAATCCCCTTTCAAAATCAGTATGAATCACTCCGGCAGCTTGTGGGGCTGTATCACCTTGGTGAATGGTCCAGGCACGAACTTCTTTGACTCCTGCCGTATAATATGATTGCAAACCTAGAGTGTGATAAGCCTTGGCAATAACTCGTTCTAAACCCGATTTGGATACACCTAAATCAAATAAATATTCGGCTCGCTCGGCTGGAGCTAATTCGGATAAATCAAATTCAATTTTGGCACAAACCGGAATAACATCGGCGAGATTGGGATTATATTTTTCAATATTTTGATAGGTACTTTCGTCGACATTGGCGACAATAAAATAAGGCTTGGCAGTTAACAAAAAAAATTCTTTTAATAATATTTTTTCATCATCGTTTAAATCAATATTAATGGCTAAAATACCTTTTTCGAGTTCTGATTTTAATTTTAGAGCCAGAGCAAATTTTTTAGTTTTGGATTCGATCGGATTATTTTTGATGGATGAGATAAATTTATCAATTGATTCTAAATCTTTAATAATTAATTCGGCACAAATTACTTCAAAGTCACCTTGAGGATCGACGGAACCTTCACGAACAATGTTGTCGTCGGTAAAGTCGCGAACAACATGCATAATGGCGTCACAATCACGAATATTGGTTAAAAATTTATTACCCAAACCTTCGCCAGTGCTGGCACCTTTAACTAAACCGGCAATATCGACGAATTCGACGATGGCGGGGACAATTTTGTTGGTTTTAACAATTTCTCCTAAAACAGGTAATTTTTCATCGGGGACTTCGACAACACCAACGTTGGGATCGATGGTACAAAAGGGATAATTACTGGCATCAGCGACTTTTTTACCCAAAAGGGCGTTGAACAGAGTTGATTTGCCAACGTTGGGAAGTCCCACAATTGCGATAGATAATTTTGACACAGTGTATTTTAACAGGAAAGTAGCTATTTTTTAATTTCTGCTAACTGGCGCTTGCGAATAACGAGACGTTTATCAGAATCGATTATTTTTTGGGCTTGTGCAAAATATTTTTCATTTTTAGTTAAGGTATAAAGTTTTATTAAAATACCTGATTCCCAAACTTTATCGGTGTAATCGTCAACCTGATTTTTGTATTTATGAAGAATATTAATGCTTTCGATTAAATCACTTTCTACAGTTTTAGTGTTCCCATTAAGATAATTGGCTTCGGCAAGATGTGATAAGGCTCGACATTTTTCAACTGAAGTAGAAGGAATTATGTCGTAAGATTTTTTAAAATTTGTGACGGCTGCAGAATAATCTTTGGCTAACATATTGACCTCACCAAGATTAAAATAACAACGAAATAAAATAGAAGAGACTTTGTGTTTTTGGGCAACTTGTAAAGATGCCATGGCACTACCAATTGATAATTCTAGATATTTTGGTTTTGGGTCAACTAAAAATAAGTGTTTGTAGGTGAGCATTTGGCCACCTAAGGCTTCAACTATGCCTAAAAAATTTTCTATAGCAAAATATTGTTTGATAACTTTAGCATAGAGTTTTAATGCTTCCTTGAATTTTTCTTGCTCTCGAAGTTGTTCGGCTTGTTGATGTAGGTCTGCAGTGGTGGACATAGATGATTATATATTATTTGTTATAATTCAAAACATGCGGTTGAAAGAATTTTTTGTCAAAAATCAATTAATGATAATGGGAGTATCAATTGTAATATTAATTAATTTAATTGGACTGGTGTTGTGGTATTTAAATACTAAATCAAAAAATGTAAATTATACTGGTGTTTTTCCGACAATTACTCCATTTGTAACTCCAATTGATACCGTTGGACCTACAGAAACGCCCGAACCGACGGCAACACCCTGGCCAAGCGACACACCAACACCAAAACCAACTATAAAACCCACGGCAGCACCGACGAGTACTCCAACTCCAGTACCTACTCAAACACCGGAACCAACAATTGTACCTACAGTTGAACCGACTATTTTACCTACTGCTATTCCTACAGAAGTTGGAGCAACAATACCATAAAAATCCCCTTTTTCAATCTAAACCCCACCCCTCGATTAGGAAATCGAGACCCTCCCCTTGACAGGGCGAGGTAAAAATAAATCCCCCTTTGCAGGGGGATTTTTAAAATTACAGATGTAATTATTTGACCATTTTCTTGATTTTGGTTCCGGGTATGTAGCGAGGCATACGTCGAGCCATAATTTTCTTGGATTCTTTTGATCCAATAGCTTTAATGGTTTTAGCTTTGAACATTTTGGTTTTGAAAGTTCCAAAACCGGAAAGCTTGACTGATTCGCCAGCGGCGAGAGCTTTCATAACTTCGTTTAAAAAGGTTTCAACGGAAACCTTGGCAGCTTTTTTTGAAAGTTTTGCTTTTTGAGCAACAACTTCAATGAGATCTTTTTTGGTCATTGTTTTTGAATTTAAATAAATAATTCAACCTTCATTTTAAACGGATAATACAAAATATCAAGTACTATGCGCCATTTTTAACCGCATTTTTATCGACTTTGCTACCTATAATAGTTGAAGAGGTTTTAAATTCACGAATAACATTAACTTTAATTTGCCCAGCCCATTTGGCTTCTTCATCTAATTTATCAGCAATATTTTGAGATAAAACTTTGGCCTCATCATCACTTACAGTGCTAGGTTCGACAATAACCATAACTTCTCGACCGGCTTGATAGGCGGCCACAGAAATAACACCAGCAAATGATTTGGCGACATCTTCAATATTTTGCATTCGTTTTAAATATTCTTCATGAACTTCGTAACGAGCACCAGGACGTGCACCTGAGGCAGCGTCACCTAAATAAACGATAATTGATTCGACTGAAGAAAAAGGTTTATCTTCGTGATGTTCAGCAACAGCATTGATGACAGCTTCGGGCATTTTAAATCGACGTAATAATTCAACACCTAAATCAATATGAGTACCTTCTTGATCGACAATAACTTTGCCAACATCGTGAAATAAAGTTCCTAAACGAACAGTATTTACATCGGCGTGTAGTTCATTGGCAATAGCAACAGCAATTTTTACGGCTTCAATTGTATGTTTGGCTAAATTTTGTCCATATGAATATCGAAACTTAAATTTACCGACATGTTGGATTAATTCTAAAGGAATATTGTAAACACCGACTTCTTGACAAATTTTACGACCTTCGTTGACTAAAATTTTGTCCATTTCATTTTTGGTTTGAGCCACAATTTCTTCGATACGAACTGGCTGAATACGACCATCACGAATTAATTTTTCAAGAGCAATACGGGCAACTTCACGACGAGTAGAATCGAAAGATGAAATACGAATGTCGTTACCTTCGTCCATTTCTAATTCAACTCCGGTGGCTTTTTCAAAAGCACGAATATTGCGACCTTCACGACCAATAATTTTACCTTTGATTTTGTCGTCAGGGAGGGTAAAAGTTGAAACAGTATATTCGGCCACATAATCGGTGATTCCGTGAGTAATTCCTTCAAGAATTAATTCTTTGGCTAATTCTTCTTGTCGAGTTCGTAAATTTTCTTTGGCTTCGTCAATTTTACGAGCTAACCAATTACTCATTTTTTTCTCAGTTGAAGAAATTAATAAATCTTTGGCTTTTTGAACATCAAGACCAGAAATAGCTTCGAGTTTTTCTAATTGTTTTTTGTATAAATCGTCAATTGATTCGAGTTTTTTGGTTATTGTTAAATCTTTGTTGTCAAGGTTTTGTTCTTTTTGAATTAAATAACGTTCTTTTTCATCCAAAGATTTTAAACGTTGAAAAATTTCTTGTTCCTTGACCTTGACATCAGCTTCGATTCTTTTGGCATTATCAATGAGTGCCTGGGCGGCAGCGGCCGCCTTGGGGTCGGCTTGAACTACAGTTGGAGTAACAACTGCCGCCTTTTTAGGAGAAAAAACAACTCGATTGGTTGTGGTTGTGGCAGGTTCAACAGCAACACTATCACCACCAAACAGGACTTTAAACTTGGACAGAAATGAATTAAACATAAAAAACCTCCGTAGTTATCGTTTTTACCTAGTTTGACACGACAAAATCCCCAAACAAAAAATGAAAGTTTAATTTAGTTGTCATTAAAAGGTAACGATAATTTAAAATTTAAGTAAACAGTAGTAGTTTACAGTTAATTTGGGGTTTCGTCAATTACAGATTTTATGTCATTATAGGCAAAACCTTTTTGTATCAGAGACTGAATTAATTTGGTTTTGGTCTTAAAATCCAAAGGCTTTGGTAGTTTATTGGTTTTTTTGAGTAATAAGTTTTTGATATTATCTTTTTCATTGTTTGAGCTAAGTAATGTTTTATCTAAATGGTAAAAAGAAAATAATTGTTCTAAATAACGTCGGGATTTTTTGTGATGTTTTTTGATAATAAATTTGGCGTAGTTATTTTTGTCTAACCAACCTTTATTGTCGAGATAATTTATTGTATCGTCGACAATAGTATTGGTATTTGAATTTAAAATATTATATTTTTTACAATAATATTTAATTTGATTTTTTAGTTTAGGTAACAATATTGACGCAATTTTGGGCGAAATTGCTACTTGTCGCAAAGCATAATTGTTGATTAAAAATTTAAGCGACAATTCGCAAAGTAATTGATAATTATTTACGTCACCGGTTTTTACTTTGTGAATAACTACATCATCTATTTTAAATGGCAAATAACTGCCATCATCAAAAGTAAGCCAAACTTTATCACTACTCCTGCTCGGGCTGATTTGAAGTAGTCGCATTGTCTTTATCTGAATCTATTTTTGACCAAATATCTTTTCTTAATTTTTTGGCAATTTCGGGATTGTCGCGTAAATATTTTTTAGCTCCTTCACGGCCTTGCAAATTTACTTCGCCAATTTTAAAGAAGGCACCAGCTTTAGTGATAAATTCATATTTGACACCCATATCGACCAAAGATCCAAAAATGGAAATACCCTCGGTGTTTAGGATGTCAAATTCGGCTTCTTTGAATGGTGGAGCAATTTTATTTTTAACAATGCGAGCGCGGTGTTGAGAACCAACTGCTTCACCTCCAGCAGTTTTAATATTGGCAATTTTGCGAACATCAATACGGACAGATGCATAAAATTTTAAAGCTAGACCACCAGTAGTGGTTTCGGGGTTACCAAACATTACGCCGATCTTTTGGCGCATTTGATTGGTAAATATAACGACAGTTTTAGATTTAGAAATTGCGCCGGTTAATTTACGTAGGGCTTGGGACATTAAACGGGCTTGAAGACCCATCATCGAATCGCCCATTTCGCCTTCAATTTCGGCTTTGGGAACTAGAGCGGCGACAGAATCGATAACAATGACATCGACGGCATTGCTACGAACTAAAGTGTCAACAATTTCTAAAGCTTGTTCACCGTTGTCTGGTTGAGAAATTAATAAATTGTCTAAATCAACTCCAACTGCAGCGGCGCGAACTGGTTCGAGAGCGTGTTCAGCATCAATAAAAGCGGCTGTACCACCTAATTTTTGGGCTTCAGCAATTAAATGTAAACAAATTGTGGTTTTACCTGAAGCCTCGGGACCAAAAATTTCGGTAATTCGTCCACGGGGTAATCCACCCACACCTAAGGCAATATCGAGAGGTAAACAGCCGGTGGGAATAACTTCAACTGTCATATCGGCGCGACGGTCACCCATTTTCATAATGGCGCCATCACCATAGGCTTTGGTGATTTGTTCCATGGCTAATTTGACAGCTTCAAGGCGATTATTTTTGGTTGTGGCCCCAACAACAACTTTTTTTGCTTTTTTCATTAAGTAAGTAATACCAACGGGGACTATATCATGTCAATGTATCAAATACGAAGATAATCCGAAACTAATATTTTTCTAAAATTGTATTTATAAA
>JAHFKH010000059.1:0-1441 GCA_023245435.1 Candidatus Shapirobacteria bacterium
ATTAGGCAAGTTAATAAAATTATTTTTTGAATTTGAAAATCATAAAGACAAAATTATAATGGGGTTAGCAGTATTGGTTGGCTTACTGTTGTTTTACATATTTGGTGAAAAAATCCAGATTTTAGCGTTAGTGAAAGAGATTTCGGAAGGAATCTTTGGGTCAATTAAAAATTGGCATAATTGGAGGTGGTGGTTTTTGGGAGGTTATTCAACTGATGGAGTTGGTTTTGAAATGGGGTGGAATGGTATTTTAGGAACTATAAAATATTATGGTTATTATTTAAGTCCAGCCGGGTTTTTAGTAGTGTTAAGTTTAATATATTTATTTTGTTTTAAAAAAATAAAGGTAGTTTTAACTAATTATTATTTAATATTTTTATTTGTATTATTTGTTTTTTTTGCTGAAGTCTTACCTCGAATGGGTTATTTATTTTTACCAGAACGTTTTTGGCTTAATATATCATTGGTTTTGATATTTTTGTCTTTTTTTATATTAAAGAAAATAAATACAATTATGTTGTGGTTATTAGGTATTTTTTGTTTGATTGGAATTAGTGCTTCGGTGTACGTGGCTTGGCAAAAAAAATCTTTAGTAACAGGTAATGAATTTAAAGCAGTCGAGTGGATACGAAACAATACTCCGGCTGATTCAGTATTTATTACTCAAGGTGGCAATGGTCAAATGGTAAATTATTTTGCTGGGCGTAAGTCATATATACCAAATAGTGATTATTTTTTATCAGATAAGTTGTTAGATGTTAATAGCTTGTATTTAAATTATGAATTAGAAATATTAAATTTAGACAAGACTGTTGCTGAATATTTACGTAATTTTGACTATAAAAATACGGAAATATCGGAGTTAAATAAGTTTATTGCTTTAAAAAGAGGTGCATATTTAAGTTTATTAAAAAATAAAGAAATCCAAGCCGATTTAAGTAATTCCCCAAAGTATATTTTATACTCGTTTGATAAGTTTAATAATTTATACACTGAGCGGGAATGGTGGATGAAGTCGAATTATTTTGGAGCAAAACTTGATAAATTTAATAGTTTGCCGTTGGTTTACAATGTTGATGGGGTTAAAATTTGGAAGTTAAAATAAAATATGTGTGGCATAGCAGGAAAAATATATTTAGATAATAAAGTTGTAACTAAGTCACAGGTTGAAGAAATGACTCAAGTTATAAAACATCGGGGTCCGGATGATGGGGGTATTTTTGTTTCAAAAAATCAAAAAGTTGGATTGGGACATCGACGTTTGTCAATCATAGATTTGTCACCTTTGGGACATCAACCAATGTGCTATATGAACCGATATTGGATTGTATTTAATGGGGAAATTTATAATTATACAGAAGAAAAAGAAAAGTTAATTAAAATTGGTTATAAATTTAAATCAAAAAGTGACACTGAAGTAATAATGGCATTATATGATAAA
>JAHFKH010000059.1:1451-4306 GCA_023245435.1 Candidatus Shapirobacteria bacterium
GAGGGATGTTTTCAATAGCTTTATTTGATGAAAAGAAAAATATTTTGTTTTGTGCTCGTGACAGGGTGGGTAAAAAACCTTTTAAGTATTATTTTGATGATAAAGTTTTTATGTTTGCCTCGGAACTTAAAGCAATATTGACACAGTCAGAATACAAACGTGAAATTGATTATGTGGCTATTCATCATTATTTGACTTTACAATATGTGCCTTCGCCATTAACGGGATTTAAAAATATATATAAATTAGAACCAGCACATTATTTGTTATTAGATTTAAATACTAAAAAATTAATTAAAATAAAATATTGGCAATTAGATTATTCGCAAAAACTAGATTTAAACGAAGATCAATGGAAAAATAAAATTATTAACAAACTTGAAGAATCGGTAAAAATACGAATGCTGGCTTCAGATGTACCAGTGGGAGCATTTTTATCAGGGGGAATTGACTCGAGTGCCATAGTCGGTTTAATGAGCAGGATTACCACACAACCGGTAAAAACTTTTACAATTTCATTTGCCGAGAAACAATTCGACGAATCGAAATATGCCCGAATTATAGCCAAAAAGTTTAAGACAGATCATACAGAATTTCAAGTTAAACCTGAGGCCATTGAAATATTGCCAATGTTGGTCAAACAATACGAAGAGCCTTATGCGGATAGTAGTGGCCTTGCCACTTATTATTTAAGTAAACTGACCAAACAATACGTTACTGTGGCGCTCAATGGGGACGGAGGTGATGAGAACTTTGCGGGCTATGGACGATATAGCGTGCAAAAATTTGCATTATGGTATGACCGTATTAAGTTATTAAATAATTTGGCAATTCCGGCAACTAAAATTGCCAAGGATGTTTTTAAAACAACATTTTTTGATCGAGCTAATCGTTTTGCCAAGTCAATGAATCAGGATTATCGGGAGCGATATATGAATTATATTTGTTACTTTGATAATGAAGCCAAAGAAAAATTATATACACCCAAATTTAGAAATATGATGAAGGCGATAAATACCAACGATTTAGTTGCTGACAAATTTGATGATTCGGGAACGAACAATAAATTAGATCAAACTTTATATGCTGACTTTAATAGTTATTTGCCCGATGATTTGATGGTTAAGGTGGATATGGCCAGTATGTTGGCATCACTTGAAGGTCGATCCCCTTTTTTGGATCATGAGTTTTTGGAAATGACCTCACAGATTCCTTCTAATTTAAAATTGAAAGGGTTAAACAATAAAAAATATATTTTAAAAGAAACATTACGAGGTTTGGTTCCGGATGAGGTAATGTTTAGACCAAAAATGGGTTTTGGTATTCCAATTGAGACCTGGTTTAAAAAAGATTTGGCAAAATATATTGAAGATATATTATTGTCTGACAAATCAATTTCTCGCGAATTATTTAATAAGGAGTATATTAAATGGATGTTGTTGCAACACCGTCAAACAAAAACAAATTATTCATCAAAAATATGGGCATTACTAACATTAGAACTTTGGTTTAGGGAGTATTTTTTATGAAAATAAAATATTTTGATTATTTAGTTGACCCGATTGATAATAAAAAATTATCATTAAAAATCTTTGCCAAAAATAGTGATGAGGTAGTTGATGGAATATTATTAAATAAAAATAATTGGTATCCGGTGATTGGAGGAATTCCGCGAATGTTAACCGGAAAGCTAAAAAAAGAATTATTATGTCGTAAAGTAAAGTTTTTCAAAAAATATAAAATTAAATTAAATAAAAGTATTTCAATTGAATGGAAAGAAGCGATTAAAGAGATGAGTGTATCTAACTCTTTTGATTTACATCAACAAAAAACTGCGGATAGTTTTGCCTATGAATGGAAAAATATTTATCAGGAAAATACTTATGAAAAAAATAATTTTTATCATTTTTTAAGTCCTTTTATCAAAGAAGCTGATTTAAAAAATAAAGTAACAGTTGATATTGGTTGTGGTTCGGGACGCTTTACCAAGTGGGCGGCAAGGGCAGGAACAATGGTGTCTTTTGGCACTGATTTGGGTGATAGTGTGGAAGTAGCTTATCAAATGACTAAGGAATTACGAAACGTAGCTATAGTCCAGGCCGATATATATAGTATGCCGTTTAATAAAACTATTGATATTGCCTACAGTATTGGAGTGTTGCACCACTTACCCCAACCAAAACAGGGATTTTTGAGTTTGATAAAGGTACTAAAGGCTAAAGGTAAAATGTTAATTTGGGTGTATAGTCGACGTCACAATAATCGAGCTTTATATTTGTATGAACCAATGCGAGTAGTGTGTCGTTTAATTCCAAAGCCGGTACTATTTAAATTATGTTATATCCCGGCGGTTATAGTTCATAGTTGGAATATTTTTTGTAAAGTGTTTAAGCTTAAAAATATGCCGTTTGGCTATTATGAAAATTTTTCGTTTAATATGAAACTAAATGATTCTTTTGATGTGCTAGCCACACCAAAAAGTAATTATTATTATTCTGAAGAAATTGAAAGATGGTTTGGTGATTGTAAATTAAAAAAAATAAAATCGTTTGAACACCCTGAGGCGGGTATTACTTGTGTAGGAATAAATGAGTAAAAAGGTTGTAGTCCATTTAATTTCTTCTTTGGGTAACGGTGGTTGTGAAAATATGTTGTTGCGGACATTGTCCAAAATGTCTGAATTTGAACATATAGTAGTGGTGTTAAAAACTCGTGGTGAGTTGGCTGATAAATTTGAAAAAATTGGAATAAGAGTACTAAGTTTTAATAATGTTTTTAAATTAAAACCAGATTTAGTGATTACATATTTGTTTTATGCCGATGTAGTAGGACGAATATTATTACCTGTATTTTTA
>JAHFKH010000060.1 GCA_023245435.1 Candidatus Shapirobacteria bacterium
TAACTGGCGGTATAATAATCGCATAAATTTATTTTGGAAATGTCGGGACAGATTGATAAACAGTTTTGACACATATAAAATTTGAATTTATTTATAGTAGACTGATAACGACCATGAAATTCATTGGTAGTAAAAGAATAATTTGTTTGAGTTGAATAACAGAGTGGACAAATCACAGATTTAAGTTAAATTTTTGATTTAATACTTCGCGAATTAATAAACTGGTTTGAGTTATGTAATTCAATTTTGCCCTAGATTTTAGAATGGTATTTAAATATTTTAAGCTTAGGTGAAATTTTATGTTGGGTAAAAGTTCGTTATAGCGTTGATTTTGGGTATTTGCCCAATTGGTAATATTTAGTTTGTGCTGATGAAATTTATATTTGTGGGGATATTTTTCAATTAAAGTTGAAGCAGTGAATAATTCGGCATATTCGTCTTTGGAAAAACGGTACGTCATATTGTCATAAATTTCGGTACCTGGATATGGTGAAAATACATTATAAGAATAAATATCTGATTTTAGTTGTTCGGAGAATTTTAAAATATCGCTTAAATCTTTTTTGGTTTCGCCAGGTAAATTGACCAAAAAATTGGCAAAAGTACGAATTTTGTATTGGTGACATAAATTAAAAGTGTCCAAAACCATTTTGGTAGTAATCCCCTTTTGAATATCTCGTAAACTTTGATCATTGCCCCGCTCAACTCCAAAATCAATTTGAACACAGCCAGCCATCGACATTTCTTTGATTATTTCTTCATTTAAGGTGGAAACCTTGGATGAACATCCCCATAATAAATTTAAATTACTTTGTTTTAGTTTTTTACAAAATTTGATGACATTATCACGGTTTATAGTAAATAAATCATCAATAAAGTAAAAACTATCAATTTTATATTTGCTTTTTAGTAATTTAATTTCCTTTATTAAACTGTCTGCACTTCGAATTCGAGTGTAGCTGCCACCGCCATTAAAGGCTCTAAGTTTTTTGGCCACACAAAACGTACAGGTTGAGGGGCAGCCTCGAGTAGCCAGAATATACATAGAACGTAAAAAACAGCCACGGATGGCATATGGTGAAGCGTTAGTGTAGTAATTAGTATCAATTAAGTCGTAGGCAGGATGTGATATAAAATCTAAATTACTGTTTAATGGTCTAAATAATGTTTTAATTACTTTTTTATTTTTTAAATAAGCGATGCCTTTGATTTTGTTTTTATTACCCTTTTTAAATAAAATATATTTTGAAAGTTCTAAAAGAGTTTCTTCTCCCTCGCCAATAACTTCATAATCGATGGGTGAATTTGCTTCTAAAAGTAGTTCCTCGGGATAAAGGGTGGGGTGAATACCACCTATTATTATTTTTATTTTTGGTGATAATGATTTTATTTTTTTGGCCAAAAGTAATACTTCTGCATATTCTGGGGTATAACAGGTAATACCAACTACTTTAGGTTTTAATTTTTTGATTTGTTTTAATATATTTTGTTCGACTTGGGCCATTAATTGATCAACATGTTCATAAAATTTACTATTTTTAACAACTTGTTTTAGATAGACATCAATGATTTTTGTTTTAATTTTATGTTTTTTTAAATGTCCGGCTAAGTATAGTAAAGCAACCGGTGGTCGATAGTGACTTATGCTACGCGAAGGCGGTGAACACAAGACAACTAGTGAATTTAAATTAGTTAAAGGTTTTTTCATATATATCTAGAGCTTGTTTACCCCAGTCCCAATGCCTATTTATTAAATTAATTGCCTGCTTTGATGTTTGTTTATAGTAATGCGAATCGGTTAATAATAGATATATATTATCAGCAAAAGCCTGTTTATCGAAAGTAGGTGTTTTGACCATTCCTTGTGGATAATAACTTTTAAGAGCTGGTAGATTAAAAGATACTCCTGGTAATCCAAAGCTCATAGCCTCGGCGGCAGCCATTCCCCCACTATCATATATGGCTGGATGTAAAATTATTTTTGATTGTTTAATAATTTTATATTTTTGTTTACCTGTTTGAAAACCAAACAGAGTAATATTTTGCGAAAGATTATTTTTTATAATTTTGGATTTGAGCTGATTTAAAAGCATACCGTCGCCAATAATGGCTAACTTTGCTTGAGGAATTTTTTGACAAAGTAATTTCCAAATATCAATTAATTCCAAAACACCTTTTTGGGGATGAAGCCGACCAAAAAACAAACCATCATATATTTTTAGAATTTGTTTCTTGGATATTAAATAATTGTTACCTATTTTGGTGTTGACTCCACCTTGAATGACAACTACTTTTTTATTGGGAAAATGAGATGTGTCGGGTTTGGATGTTACGTAGATTATGTCCGCAAAAGTGTTGGCTATATATTGGGTTAGTTGTTGTGATAAATAGTATAACCATCCCTTAATTTTTTCTGCTTGATATGGAGAATTTTTTTCTGTAGGTTTGGGAACAAATAAATAGTGTCCCGAAATCCATATTCCTTTTGGATTAAATATTTTATATATAAATCCTATAACAAAATCAGGGTAAAAATCAGAAATAGTGTAACAGTAACTAAATGATCTAATTAGTTGATAGTTTTGAATTATTTTGTAAATACCTAGAAATGTTCGTCTAAAAGTATGAATAAATAAATTTATTACTGATAAATTTGAATTTTGATTTAAATTATCAGTTTTAATAAATTTAATTTTGGTAAGATGATGTTTGTCTAATAATCTTTTGGATTCCTGGCTGCCCAAAATAGTGATGTTTAGTTTTTTTTGCCAATGTTTGGTTAACTCAATAAATATGGTGTCGCCACCACTTTGACCAGAACCAATGTTATTATTAGCTACAATTAAGAGTGATTTATTTATATTCGATTATATAATACATTATGTTAAATATTAACCTTGGCTGTGGTCCAAATATTGTTGATAATTGGGTGGGGGTTGATTATGGTTTATTGCCATTGTTGGGAAAATTTAAATTAACAAAATTGGCAGCAAATTTGGGACTAATTGATAAGTCATATTCTGCTCGTTGGCCAAATATTAGGTTTTATGATATTAGAAAACATTTGCCTTTTGCAAATAATTCTGTTGACAATATTTATTGCTCTCATGTTTTGGAGCATTTTGAAAAGTATGAAACGGAAAATATATTAAAAGAATGTTATCGAATTTTAAAACGCTGTGGAGTTTTGAGAATAGTTTTACCTGATTTAGCTATTTTTATTAATAATTATAAACCCGGTTTATCTGATTCTTTTTGTAATAATTTTTTTGGCTGGTATAGAGATCAAGGTCAACATAATTTTTTTAGATTTTTAATTCGTGATCATAAGTGGATGTATGATAGTAAATCTTTTATTAATTTATTGGAAAATGCTGGTTTTAAAAAGAATGTATTGCAGAAATTTAAAGTTGGTATGGTACCTAATATTGATAAATTAGATATATTGGATTATAAAGACCATAGTTTTTATATTGAATCGACTAAATAATGAAATTTAATGAATTATTAAAATGTCCTGTTTGTAACAGTACCAATATTTTTATTAAATTTAAAAATATTAATAAAGTTAGTTTTTTGAAATTAAATAAAAAATTTAATATATGTAAATGTAAATTTTGTGATAATGCTTTTTTAAATCCTCAACCTAGCAATGAAATATTGGCAAGCCTTTATCCTAGTAAATATTTTTTAAATTATAAAAAAAATATAGTTCGATTAAAAAATAGTAGTGGTTTTAAAAAATATTTAGAAGTTGGTCCTGGCGATGGTAGCCATCTTCAAAAAATTATTGATTCTCAAATTTATAGTGAAATATGGGTGGTTGATGTTTCTAAAAGTGGTTTTATTTATAAAAATAGTAAAACTAACACTAAAATTAAGTTTATATATGGTGATGTAGGATTGGCCAAAATACCACGTAATTATTTTGATTTTATTTATATGTCGCACGTGATTGAACATACAATTGACCCAAGGCAGGTAATTAAAAAACTGTATATTAGTTTAAATTTGAGTGGTCGATTAGAAATGACGACGCCAAATTTTGATTGTATCAGTAATAAAATTTTGGGTAAAAACGCCGATTATTCTTGTCCTCATCACTTATATTTTTTTACAATTAATGGAATTAAATATATTTTTAATAAAGCAAAAATTAATAGATATACACTTAAAACTCACTGGGGAAATATGTTGGCCAACACTTTAACAAAGCAATTCTGGTTAAAATTGTGTCTAAGTCCCATGTCAATTGGATTAGAATATTTATTAAATAAAAA
>JAHFKH010000061.1 GCA_023245435.1 Candidatus Shapirobacteria bacterium
TTTTAAAAAATTATTTTTTAAATCATTTTCATTATTTATTCCCGTTATCACTCCATTAATTTCCGTTTTATGTAATACCTCACCTCCCGATATTTTTAACACCACTGGCCAACCATTATTTTGGGCAAATTCAATTGCTTCATCTACATTTTCTACTTTGGCTGTCAGTGGAGTTGTCAACCCCAAACTTTTTACCAATTTATCCGCCTCAAAATTATTTAATACTTTCTGATTATTATTTTTCGCTTCAGTAATTATTTTTTTAATATTTTCATAAAAATTATTATCTAACAAAAATTCTCCCCCCTCTTTGGTCAAAGAGGGGTTGGGGGTGATTTTCTTATTCCACTCATAGAGTTTTGATAAACAATATATCGCCCTCTCCGGATAATCAAAATTTGGAATATTTTTTTTATTCAAAACATTTTCTCCGGCGTTAATTTTATTTCCTCCAATAAATGAACAAAAAATTGGTTGAAGATATTTATTGTTTAAATCGCTTATAATTTCTGCTGTTTTTTCAATTTCTGTCATCAGTTGTGGTGTCAACACTGCCACCACCCCATCTACATTTTTTTCCTGCAATACAATTTCCAAAGCTTGCCCAAATCGAGCTGAAAGAGAATCACCCAAAACATCAACTGGATTTATAAAACTTGCCATTCTCGGTAAGCAATCATTTAATTTTTGTTTCGTCTCAGCACTTAATTCTGCCAATTGCAATCCATATTTTTCAATTGTATCAGTACTCAATACTGCCGGTCCTCCGGCATTAGTTACCACTGCCATTTTATTTCCTTGGGGTATTTTTTTAGGTTTTAATGCCATACACATATCAAAAAAATCAGATAGTTCTTGACATCTAATTGCCCCCGATTCCTTTAAAGCTTGCTCCAGTACGCTATCTTCCCCGGCAATTGCCCCAGTATGTGACATCATGGCTTTAACGGCACCACTTGATTTTCCTGGTTTTAAAATAAATACTGGGTTATTTTTTGTATAACTTTTTAAAATATTAACTAAATTTTGTCCATCTGATATTGACTCGAGGTATATACCGGTCGGATAACTCGTAACTCGTAACTCCGAACTCTTAACTTTTCCCCAGTGCTCCAGCACGTCATTCTCATTTAATACAGCCTTGTTACCAATCGTAACCATCTGATCAATTCCTAGGTTTATAGTTTCTCCCCAATCGACCAAAGCTGCCGCAATTGCCCCCGATTGCGAAATGATTCGTAAATTACCCAGGTTGCTAATATTTGCTCCAAAAGTTGCGTTTAAATTAAAACTTTTATTATTAAAACCCAAACAATTAGGACCCAAAACATTAATATTATATTTTTCCGCTACACTTTTTAACTCTTCTTCCAAAATTTTTCCCTCCTCTCCTTCTTCTTTGTATCCCGCCGAAAAAATCAAAACATTTTTTATATTTTTTTCTCCTGCCTCTATCAAAACTTGATTAGCAATTTTGGCTGGTACAGCTACAATTACCAAATCAGGTACTTCGGGTAAATCAATTAAATTTTTGTAAAATTTTAAATTTCCCACCGATTCAACATTTGGGTTAATAGGGTAAATTTTACCCCCAAAACCCGACATTATTATATTTTTTAGTACAATTGCTCCAACCTTTGTCGGTTCACGTGACGCTCCCACAATTGCAATACTCTTTGGCTCAAACATCCCCCTTAAATCTTTTTCCATATTAAAGGTTAACATAAAATTCCGAGGTATAATTTGTAATGAAAACAAAACTAGCAATTTTTGATGTTGACGGGACATTGTATAACGGAACATTAGCTATACCATTTTTAACTTATTTAATAAAAAACAATATTTTTAACAAAACTATTGGAGAACAAATTTTTGATTGGCATACAAAATACAAAAGTGGAGTTGTAGATAAATCCATAGCTGTTGATGAGATGTATAAACTTTATTTAAAAGGAATTTCAGGTAAAAATTATATTGATATTCAAAATATCGCCCAAATTGTATGGGACAGTCAAAAGTCTAATCTGTTTAGTTTTGTTCCTCAATTATTTAAAAAAATACGCAACGATAATTATAAAATAATAATTCTTACTGGTGGTATTAGTGAAATGGCATCATTGTTGAGTGATTCACTTGGGGTAAGTCGAGACTGTTTAATATCGGGTCAGCCAGAAATTATTAATGGAAAGTATAATGGAGAAATTCTTTCATATCCTGGTAGCCCACAGCAAAAAGTTGATGCTCTAAATGAATTGATTAATAAACAACAAATCACTATAGATTGGATTCAGTCTATCGGTATGGGTGATGATGAACGTGATGAGGAATTTTTAAAATTAGTTGGTCATCCAATTGCAATCAATCCAAGTTCCAAACTCTCAAAAACTGCTAAAAAGTATAACTGGACAATTGTTACGGAAAAAAATATATTTTCACTTCTTGACACCCCTAGGGGGTATGGTGTAAACTGTTCTAATTATATGAAGAGTCCCCAAGATCGTTTATCAATCATCATTGGCCAATTAAATGGCATCAAAAAAATGATGGATAAAAACGAAGATTGTATAAAATTAATTACTCAATTACGTGCCAGTCGTTCTGGTATTGAGAGTGTTATTGATACAATTATTGCCGATAAATTCGACACTTGCATGAAAGATTTAAAATCTTCAGATAAAAAATTATTAATTAATATCAAAAAATATGTCACAAATAACTAATTTGACCCCAGCCAATTTTAAGGCAACCGTTCTCGATTCTTCATTACCCGTTTTAGTCGACTTTTGGGCACCCTGGTGTGGTCCCTGTCAAATGATGGCTCCTGTTTTAGAGGAATTATCAACCGAACTAGATGGTAAATTAAATATCGCTAAATTGGACACCGATGTTCCCGAAAACCAACAACTGGCTATCGATTATATGATTCAAAGCATTCCTAATTTAAAACTATTTAAAGATGGCAAAGTTATCAAAGAATTTGTCGGTTACCGACCAAAAAAAGCTTTATTATCTGATCTAAAACAATTTATTTAGGCCAACTTGCAGTTATCAACATCTCTTCTTTTTGCCCAAATTTAGCCTTAGTTTCCTGATAAATTGTCTCGGTCACAAACGGCATAAAGGGGTGCAACAGTTTTAATGATGTCACTAACACCTCTATTAATACTGGTATTACTTCCGGTCCTTTATTTTTGGTTGACTCAATATAAACATCGCAAAAATCATGCCAAAAAAATTGATATAAATTTTCTGAAGCTTGCCCAAATTTATATTTATTTAAATTATCAGTTGTCGACTTAACAATATTTTTTAATTTCTCTAATATTATTGTTTCATCTTCTGAGATCTGAGATCTGAGATCTGATATCTTTTCTGTTTGCATCAGAATAAACCGTGTCGCATTCCAAATTTTATTAACAAAATTTCGTTGCGCCCGAATTTTATCCTCAGACACCACAAAATCTGATGCTGGTGCAATTCCATAAACTAGCGACATTCGCAGCGCATCAGTTCCATATTTTTCCGTCATAGTTAAAGGGTCAACCACATTACCTTTACTCTTACTCATTTTTTGGCCCTTGTTATCAGTACATCTAGCGTGTAAATGGACAGTCTTAAACGGTACATCACCGGCTAAATATAATCCAAACATTGTCATTCGCGCCACCCAAAAAAATAATATATCCCACAATGTATCCAATACTGACGTTGGATAAAAATATTTAAAATCCTCACTTGATTTTTCTGGATTTTCTGGATTAAAACCCAGCGTATTTAAAGGCCATTGACCACTAAGAAACCAAGTATCAAAAGTATCAGTTTCTTGTAATATATTAGTTGATTTACATTTTTCGCAATGTCCACTATTGTCTACCGAAAAACTGGCATCAACCGGTGCCACCAGCGATTGCAACCCGTTTTTTATCTCTTCAAAATTATATTTATTTTTTAAATCTTTATAAAATCCAGAAATAATTTCTTTTTTATTAGTTAAAAAATTTATTTTAACTTGAGGATTACATTCCAAACAATACCAGGCGGGAATTCGTGGTCCCCACACAATTTGACGCGAGATATTCCAGTCGCGAATATTCTCCATCCAATCTACAAAAGTTTTCTTAAATCTAGTTGGAAAAAATTTTATTTTCCCCATTTTCGCCGCTTCAACGGCAGGTCGAGCTAGTTTAT
>JAHFKH010000017.1:0-10599 GCA_023245435.1 Candidatus Shapirobacteria bacterium
CATTATTGATTTTGGAGCAGGGACGGGCCGACTAACAATTCCCCTATTAAAAAAAAATTACAAAGTAACGGCAGTCGATATTAGCCAAAATTCTTTGAATAAGTTAAAACTGATGGCCAATAATAAAGATTTAATAATTTCTTTGAAAATGGTTGAGGGTAAAGTAATTACTGGCTGTGATGTGTTACATCATATAAATATCAATAAATATTTTAAAATATTTTACAAAAAACTCGAAAATGATGGACGAATTGTTTTTTCCGAACCTAACGGGTGGAATATATTTTGGTATTTATTAATTTATTTCAAATTAGATTGGAATGAGGAAAAAGGAATTTCCCAGATTAACTATTTTAATTTAATGAAAAAATTAAAAAAATATGGTTTTAAAAAGATTAAAATTATAGGGGTAGGTTTATTGCCCGGTCCATTTTGTTTTAATAATAAAATACTATGTAAAATTAACTATCGGTTGGGAAATTTACCTTTGATTAAATTGTTTAGTTATCGACTATTGATTTGTGCGAGTAAAAATTAAAACTTTAGGATGGTCATAAACAGAAAAGGCTTCTTCGGCAGTATCGTCACGTAAATAAATACCGGGATATAAACATTGCTTATCAATATCAAACCAATTATTATTTGAGCCGGGAAAATTGCTGGGGCCAAAGTAATAACAATATTTTAATAATGGCAAATTAAAACCAGGATAAGAATTTACTTCAAGAGTTTTTTTGAAATCGAGTTTTGTAGAAAATAAATTTTGATAGAATTGAGAGGTGTCAGGATAAAGCTGGGGAACTAAAGGAATTGAACCCCACAAACGATTGCTTGACATAATAATGTTGTCGGCTTGATATATTTGAGAATAAAGTTTGTCTATTTTTTCGGGTGAATCGATATCATAGGGGGTAAGAGTAATTTGATTGTAAATACCCGAAGGATAATTTATTAAATTTAAAGGTAAAGGGTCATCCCAATACTCGTTGGTAATATACGATTGAGGTGGAATATTTTGATAAATCCAGTTTGAGGCATCAACTCGAGTATGATTGTGCGAATAAATATTGAGAAATGCCAAACCATAAATAAAATGTAAAGTGATGATTATGATTAAATAAATAGATTTTTTTGTAAAACTAAATAAATAAACAAAGAGTAAAACAATAAAAGGATAAATTGGTAAAAAATAACGCATGGTTGGAGTCGAAGTAGAACCTTGATATAAAAATAAAAACACAATCCAAGTAAAAACATAAATAATATATTTATTAAGAAATAGTTTTTTAAAATTAGTGATAGCAACTAAAATAAAGCCAAAACTTAGAGGTATACCCAAGCCCCAAAATATAATATTTTGTAAAGGGAAAAATATTTTGGTTTTGGAAAGCCATTGAATACTAGGGGGGAAATAAATTGATGGGGCTGACATAATTTGTAATTGTTTAATATTGTCAATAAATTGAGGATTAATACTAAAAAGTCCATCAAAAACATAAGGTTGGAAAATACGAAAAATAACAAAAGTAACGATAAAAAACATAAATAATTTTTTAAATTTGGGAAAAAGAAATATAAAAATAATTGGAGCAAAATAAACAGCCGAAATTTTGCAGGCCAAAGCTAGTCCAAAACAGATAGCAGCAGGAAGAAATAAATTGTAGATCAAACAAACAAAGGTGGCTAAAATAAATGTTGATAAAAATGTATCAACCGCAAAAAAATGAGAAAGTTGGATGGGTAATACCAAAACAGCATAAAGTAAACTGGGGAGGAATATAAGTTTTGATTTTTTATTAATTATTTTTATTGACAAAAAATACAACAAAAATATAACGATTGAGTCAAAAAAAGCGGATAAAACTCGACCGACTAAAACGATATTTTCATAATTGTCTAATTTAAATAAAACGGCAATAATTTTGGTAAGAAAAATGGGAAGGGTTCCATAAACAAAAAATTGGTAACTTTGATAATTATAAGGATTTAGGGGAGATGTTTTATTATTAAAATATTCTACAATTGAATTTGGTAATTTTATATCAGTCGTAACCATGGTTAAAAATCGCTCATCGGGATGAAGATGTTGACCTTGATCCCAATTTAAACCATACAACCTAAAACTTAAAGCTAAAAGAAAGATTAAAAATAAGATAATTTTATTTTTTTTCATAAAGTCTAATGGTGGGGAAGTCAAAGACGGTAAAAGTTTCTTCGGCTGACTCATCCCTGCCTAATGACTGATAAATCAAATTATATTTATTTGAGAAAATGTTTTGATAATAATCTTTTGTGTAGGGAAATAAATTATTATTTTGATTTTTAAAGACTCGGCGACTAGGGATTAAAATATAGTCGACGGTTGATAATAAATTGTCTAACTCAATTTTATTTTCGTAATTACTATCTAGCGTATAAAAATCAAAATTAATAAGATTAATGTCGGGACGAAGCTTTAAGTCGACAACGTTACCCGATTCAGATAGTATGGTTGAATTTGGTGGCATATTTTTGTTTATCCAATTTGAAGCCATAACACGTGGATTTGGCAAAAAGTATTGAGAAAAAAATAAAATTCCGGGGATAATACAGAAACCAGTAACTAGTAACTGGTGACGGTGTTTGAGACGAGAAATAAAAATAGTGGCAAATAAAGGAAAGATAAAAAAGATGGGGGACATAAAACGAGTCCATTTGACAAAAAGTTGGCCAAAATAAATAAAGTAACAAGTAACTGGTAACAAGATTAATAACCAAATAATATATTTTTTGGAATAATTTTTTATAAAAATAATTAAGCCAAAAAGAGAAATAATAAAAGTGGGGAGACCAAGAACATATGGAAATATTTTTGTAAATTGAAATATATATGGCGTGGTATTTAAAAATTGACGAGTATAAAAAACTTCAATAATTCCACTGGCAACTCCGGTTTCATAACGCATTGAGGAAAGGAATTCATTGAAATTTATCCAGTTATATGGAGAAACAATTAAAAATAAAAGAGTAGTGGCAAAAATAAAAAAAATAGTACTTAAAAATTCTTTTTTATAAACGCCCATTAAAACTACAGGCCAAATAAAAAATATGGCGGTAATTTTGGTGGCTAATGCTAAGCCTGACAATAAGGCAGAGTAAATAAAAAAAATAAATTTTGGCTTTTCATATATTTTTATTAGCAAATAAAGGATAGTTATAAAAACAAATGACAAAAAACTTTCAGTGGTGCCAAAGTGGGAAATTTGAATAAGACCGGGGGAAAATATTAAAAGGGTTAAAAAAATGTTAGATGAAATATTTATTTTTTTTGACAATAAAAAAGAAAAATATAAAAATAGTAAAGAAAAAATAGCGGAGTAAAAACGTAAAATATAGATTGAGTTAGGAAAGGTGTTAGGAATATTTACTAAATTTAAGGAAAAATATCCTAAATATAGAGGAAATTGACCGTAGGCAAAAAAATGAGGATTTAAATTGGTTGATGTTAATTGTGACAAAGAAGTTGCCATATTGTTTTCATCGGGGTGAGAATAATAGGAATTATCCCAATTTAATCCAAAAAATCTGGTAAAAAATGAAAGTAAAATAAGAGTAATTACAATTTTAGATGACATATAGGATCGACATCATCATTAGACCCCAAACCAAAACCGAAAACAAAAGTGGAATGTCGGTGGTAACAAGTTTTTCTGGTCTTTCGCCGTCGGCAAAGTCAAAAATTATTTGACCGTAGCGCATAATTCCAAAAATTACGGGGAGTAAAGTAATCATGTACCATTTACGATCCAAAGCAGAGGGATAATTAGCTAACAAAAATCGATGTAGGCTACCATCAAATTGAAGTGGTTGAGCCAAAAAAGTAAACATGGCATACGAAATTAAAGTACAGACAGCAAACATAGTGATATAAAAACTAAGAAGAGGTTTGCCATAACCCTCGAGCGCTTGACGGGAACGACGCCCGGCGCTAGCCAACTCACTGCGACGTTTGCCACTGGCAATAAATAATGAAAGAAAAATAACGGTTAACATTATCCAAATTGGTAAATGATAGCCAGTGGCAATTTCACCGGCAAAAGCTCGTAAAATAAAAAAGAAAGCAATACCAACAATATCAACGACGGCTTTTTTCTTGAAAACAAACGAATAAAAATATTGTAAAACAATAAAAGTAAGAGCAATATAAAAAAAACTACTATTAATAAAAAAAGCTAAAGATAAACCGACTATTAATAAAATTGAAGCAGTAAATAAGGCGGTTTCAGAACTAACATCACCACGAGCCAAGGGACGGTGTTTTTTGATGGGATGAAGACGATCATTTTCAATATCGGCCAAATCATTAACTAAATATGAGGATGAAGATAATAAACAAAAGGAAATAAAGGCAGTAGTACTTTGAGCAAAAGTAATTGGATCAAAAACTTTGCCCGAAAGTATAGCTGCCGCAAATAAATTTAGATTTTTGATCCACTGAGTGGGTCGTAGGGCTTCAATTAAGGCTAACACACTACAATAATATCAAGAATCCAAGCAAAGTGGTGATACCACCAATAATTGTCAAGAATTGTGCTGGAAATTCAACCCCAGAGACTGGCAAAATGATGCGAGTGGGAGATGGTCCTTCAACAACTGAGGTACAACAACCGGTATATCCAGGATTGGTTTTACAAGTGTTGGTATAACTTGGTAGCGAACAATATTGATTACTATTATTAGCCGTAATACAGACTAAACCAGAGGAACATTGATTGCTACCACTATCGCAGGGAGTGTAACCACAACCAAGATAAGCAGGGGTAACTGTGGGAGTTGGAGTATTAATAACTTCCGTAGGTGTGGGAGAATTTTGAGTTGGGGTATCGGTAATAATATAATGGGACGGAGTAGGTGTCCGAGTTGGGGTAGGAGTACGAGTGGGAGTAGGAGTATTAGTTTTTGGAGTAGTGGGAGTGGGAGTATCGGTGACTTTTTCGTCACAACCACAACGCATTGATTGAGATGTAAAACCGGAACCAGTATCAATTTGAATAGTGCCACAATAACATTTGATATTAAAATTAGCCGGAGGCGCAGAGGTACAACTACTGCCGTCTTGACCTAAAAATCGATTGGGGCAAAAATAGAGAGCGCCACTACTACCATAATTTGAATTATTATTTAAATCTTCCATAGTTTTTGGACTACCTCTTTGAGACCAAACATCACACAAACTATTGCCGTCACTACGATTACAACCGTCATCTTGTACAGTTGTGTCATAATTTTTACTATTAAAACAAACTGTCGTCCCCGCCGATCCACATTGACATTTTGCGCCATAGGAAGGGGCAGTGCAATTTGCGCCAATACCAATAATAGATGCTCCCCGGGTGGGGAACTCTCCACATTTGAGATAAATAGCTTGATCACAAGTTAGGGTGATGGCAGAAATACAAAAGCCACCACAACCACCACATTGAACACTTCCGACAGAACCACAAGCAACAATTTCGTTAGGTGGAATAACTGGGCCTTGCATGTTACCACCATTACGAGCGGCACACGCTTGTCTTTCGCGAGGGTTACCAATGTCTTCACATTTTTTATTTGCAGCTTGATTTCGAGTATCAGCATTTTGAAAAGAGAGGTATATAGCACCGGTTAAAGAGAGTAATAAAAAGACAACACCAAAGATAGCATAATATTTATTTTTCATCTCTATAAAAAAAGTATAGTGAAAAACTCACCGTAAATAAAGAGGATAATATTAAAAAGTAAAATGGGAAGCTATTTCCCGTGACTGGCATACTAGATTTTGTCGATGGTTTTTGAGTGCGAATGGTAGGAATTGCGGTTGGAGCTATTGTGGGAACAATTGTCGCAATAGGAACTATTGTAGCTGAAGGAGTAGCAGAAAATGATAAAGGAGAGGTAGAATTTTTGGCTAAAACTACAGTAAAATTTCTTTGTAATAATTCATTACCCAAAGTTACGGTTAATAAATGTTTACCTAATTTTAAATTAGAATCTGGTGACCAATGCCAAGTACCATCAGATTTGGTGGTGGTTTTGCCAATAATGTCGGTATCAATACTTAAATTTACAATTGAATTATTTTTACCTGACCCAAAAATATCAGGTTTTAAGGCAGTAATTGATTCCCCTTCTGCAGGAGAATTAATAGCCAATAATCCTCCAATACCAACAGAAAATGAAGTCGGAGCGGGGAGAGTGGGAAGAATTATAGTTGGTTTTAGATCAGTCCCTAAACCAGAACCAAAACCTTGTCCAATAATGATATTGGGAACTGGGTCGTTATTTGAAACACTGTTTTCAACTTGAGTTAATTGACTGTCAGATGAATAAACAAAAATATCTTCTGTACCTGAAGTGGGAGGAACAAAAAGTGAATTTTTATCTTCAGTAAAACTATTACTTAAAGGAATGTGCCACTGACCATCACTATCAGTTAAGGCGGATAATGGCCAGGCCCCGGAAATATTTAAATATACTATTGTTTCAGGACTACCTTTGTTTGAACTAGTAATGATTTTGCCCCAAGCTAAATTGGCAGTAGAAAGATTACCCGATGGTAATGGAGCTGTTTTAAAATTATATTCAGCTTGTTGATGATTAATACCATCAATAATAAAATAATATTGATATTGGGTTGAACTTGATAAGCCATCGATTCTAAAATAATGAGTTGTTGATTTATCCTTGAAATTGGCAATAGTTATATTGTTTATGTTGACGGCTGAGGTACACAAAGCGGTAGTCAAAAACGAAATGTCGGCTGATTTGTTGGTTAAATTGGTAACTTGAACACTGGAAGGACCACAATCACCAGAGGCATTGGAAAAAGTATTGGTTTTTTGCATCGATAACCAGACACCAGAAAATAATATGGTTAATAACAAAAATGTCCCGAGAATGGTAGGCATTTTTTTGTCTTTCATTTTCGAGATTCGATAACATCAATAACATTTAATTTTAAATCTAAATCAATTGGTTTACCCAAAGAATTGCTTTGGGCAGAATTTACGGGAGTCATTAAATTGTTGTAACTGTTGGTAACGACAATGGCAAATAAAGTGATAAAAGTCATGATAGATATTATTAGAACATAAAAAGAAATGCTATTTTTTTTCATATTTATTATTGTCCCAATAATATATATCGATGGGTATAGATATATTTACTTGTCCTTTGGCTTGAGTTTCCTTGTTTTGAGAAAAAACTATTTGAGAAACATTGATAAGCCGACGACCATGGAAAAGTGAATCAATAAAATTGAGGTGAGATAAAAAGGCAGAACTGGTACTAATTTTGGTGGTAAAATAATTTTTTTCTGATTGAATGAAAATCATTTTATTGGTATTTATGGAATTTTGTTGAGTAATGGTGTCGATTTGATTAAAAGCGTTAACATAATTTGGATTTTGAGGTAAAGCGTCTTCAACTAAATAATATTTTTCTTGAGCCAGACTAAAATTGTCTTGGGCGGTAATAATTTGGTCAATTTTGCTTTTCATTTTTGATGACAATATTTCTTTTGATTTAATTTCTCCAACTAATGATGAAATGGTTAAAATGGTGGGACGAACAGCAAAAAAAAGAAAAAAAGAAATTAAAACAAAAGTAATGGCTAATTCAAAAATCCGTCGATTTTTTTCGATTTCTTGTTGTTTTTTTAGGTAAACAAAAAGAGGACTTAGTTGAGAAATATTAAATTGCAGTTTTGGCACTGAGGTTATTAAATTTTAAAGAGACATCAACAAAATATTTTGAGTCTTTTGACTTTTTTTCAATTTTACGGATATCAACAGTGTTGATATCAGGATTTAAAGAAAGATTGACAATCATATTGACCAAAGAATCCTCCTGATAGGAAAATAAACTTAAGGTGGCTGAGGTTGGTTCGATTGTCATATTATCCATAAAAACGTCGGAGGGGAGCGAAGAAACTAAAGATTTGATGTGACTATAATATTGAGGTTGGTTTTTATATTGACCATCAATATATTTTAGTCGACTTTGAAGTGAAACATATTCTTTTTCAAACTCAGCAGTACTTTCAAGAATAGCTTTTTGTTGACGCAAGCTTTCTGAAATATCTGAATTTTGCCGATCGAGCCAAAAACGGGAAATAAACGCAGAAATAACGATTAGTTCGGTAAAAACTATGATGTAACGACCGATGGTGGTTAAATAACGAGTGACCCGAGCAGAAAGGCTATTGTTGTCCGATTCATTTGGTAATAGCGATAGCTCTTTATTTTTTCGCATAGTTTATACAATCAGTATAAGCTATAGGTGAGTAATAAAGAAAGAGGCCTTTTTAAAAAATTTAGTAAATTCTTCAAGTTCTTGAAGGCGCAGAATCCAAGAAGCAAAAATATAGCCTAAAAATCCAAGTAAAATACATATTCCAAATGAAATTATGACGAAAACTGTTTTGCTGGTATCAAAAACAAATAAATCTGTAATTTGGAGAGCAATCCAACTTATAAATCCAGCGAAAAAAGAGGCTAAAAATATTTTGGTGATTCGCCAATAAATTTTGGCCCAACCATCACCATCAACTTTGTTGATAAATACAAGACAAAGACCAAAACATTGAACTAAATTACTAACTGAAGCGCTGATAGCTAGTCCCAAAATTCCCCAATCGGTATAGTTTACAAAAAGGTAGCTAGTTAAAACATTAATAATTAGGGAAAAAATAGATATTTTTAAAGGAGTTTTGGTGTCATGTAGAGCATAAAAAGCCCGAACTAAAATTTGAACAACGGCTTGACTGGCAATAGCAGGAACTAGAAAAGCCAAGGTTTTGGCGGTAAGAAGAGTAGCAGACCAAGGAAATTGTTTGGTACCAAAGGCAATTCTAACAATAGCAACTCTATTTATTAATATAAGAGCAGAAATGGGAAGGGCTAAATATAAACTACGAATAACTGTTTTTCGGACAGTTTCGCGAAATATGTCAACTTGGTTTTTGGCGATACTACGGGATAATATGGGAAGTGAAGCTTGACCAACGGTTGATCCAAAAATTCGACTAGGTAAATAAACCAGTTGCAAAGAAAGATTTAACAGGGAAATTGAACCAGCAGTCAAGGTTGAAGCAAAAAATAAAGTGACAGTATTTTCAATTTCACCAAGACCAAGTGACAAAGAGCGTGGGACCATTAGACGAAAAACTTCACGAACACCGGCCAAATTTCTATCAATGATCAATTTATAATTAAAACCTTGACGAAAAAGTAGGGGTAATTGAATGGCTAAATGAAAGAAAGCTCCGACAACAGCTCCATAAACTGGGCCATAAATTCCAAATATGGGGACAAGGGTAAAAATGCTTAAAATTATAAAGATGTTGTAAATAATGGGAGACAGTGAGGGAATTAAAAAGGTTTGTTCAACATGTAAAATGCCGGTAACAAAATTGCTGATAAGAAAAAATATTTGGGCAATTAAAAGAATTCGGGTCATATTGACCATCAAATCTACCTGATAACTGTTAAAACCTTGAGCAATCATCAACGATAAAGGCCGAGCAAAAATAAAGATAATAACGGCGGCGAGAATAAATATTAAAAGTAAAATATTGATGACTGAAGAGGCCATGCTATAAGCAGTTTTTTTATCTTTGTGCAAGTAACTCGCAAAAACTGGAATAAATGAGGCTGACAGCGCGCCAGTAACCAGTAATTTAAAAATTAAATCGGGAAGACGGAAGGCGGCGTTGTAGGCATCAAGATCTAAAACACAGCATTGAAAGAACTCAGAATATAAAAAACGACTACGTAAAAATCCTAAAATAGCAGAAATGGCAAAAGTTATGGCCAATATAATTGAAGCCGAGGAGATAGAATTTTGGGGCCGGCTTAAATAGTGTTTTAATTTTGAAACAATCACCATGGCTTATTATAAAGTGATATGTTAAAATAACCACATGCCAATTTCAAGATCAGCCAAAAAATCACTGCGCAAATCAGTAAAAAACAAGAAAGTTAACGTAACTTTTAAAGATAAGCTTAAAAAGCTGATCAAATCTTATTTGGTCTCGCCTACCGCGGAAAGCTATAAAGAGGTTCAGTCAATGCTTGATCAAGCTAAACAAAAGAACATTTTTCATATAAATAAGGTTTCCAGGTTAAAATCAAGATTGAATAAAAAGTTTGGAGAAGGGAAAACTGGGGTAACCACTATAGCCAAACAAACTGCTAAAAAGAAAACAACCAAAAAAGTGTCAAAGAAAACAGTAAAAAAGACAGCAAAAGATAAGATGTCAAAATAATTGAGTATAATTACTTAATTATTTAGATATCGAAAAATGAACAAAAAATTTTATATTACGACCCCGATTTATTATATTAACGCGGAACCAAGCATTGGAAGTGCCTGCACAACGGTAGCGGCTGATGTCGTGGCAAGACTTCATCGACAATTGGGTGAAGAAGTGTTTTATTTAACCGGAACCGATGAACACGGGGAGAAAGTGGCAGAAACTGCTCAAAAAGCTCAACTATCACCAATTGATTATTGTAATCAAATTGCACCAAAGTTTGAACAAGCGTGGAAACTTTTAAATATTTCTCATGATTTTTTTAT
>JAHFKH010000017.1:10609-16097 GCA_023245435.1 Candidatus Shapirobacteria bacterium
TGATGGCTGGTATTGTACTGGTTGTGAAGAATTTAAAACAGAAAAAGAATTGGTTGATTTACATTGTCCTTTACACCCCCCAGAAAAAACAGTTAAAAAATCAGAGGAAAATTGGTTTTTTAAATTGTCAAAATATGTCCCCAAATTAATAGAATTAATTGAAGACAATAAAACCAATTATGTTTTTCCTGAAAGTAAAAGAGCCGAAGTATTGGCAAAATTAAAAGGTGGAGTTAATGATATTTCAATATCCAGGGAAAAAGTTAAATGGGGAATTCCAGTACCGTGGGATACCGATCACACTATTTATGTATGGGTTGATGCCTTAATTAATTATTACAGTGCGACCCAATTTATAGAAAATAAATCAGACTTTTGGCCAGCAAATTTGCATTTGTTGGGCAAAGAAATTTTATGGTTTCATACTGTAATTTGGCAGGCAATGTTGTTGTCGGCAAATTTACCTCTACCTTTAAAAACTTATACCCATGATTTTTATACAATAGATTCGCAAAAAATGTCCAAATCATTGGGAAATACTATTCCACCACAAGAAATTGTAGATTTATTTGGAACTGATGGCGCGAGGTATTTGATTACCCGATCGTTTCCCAATAATGGTGATGCTGATGTGGGGATTACCCGTTTTAAGGAAAGATATAATGCAGACCTCGCTAACAACTTGGGCAACTTAGTGTCGAGAGTATGTAAACTAAGTGACAAGTTAACAGTTACGAGTTACGAGTTATCAGTTGATGAGGAATTTAAAAACTTAATTGATGATTTAAAGTTAGATGAAGCAATAAGTTGGGTGTTTGCCAAATTTATCGATGAATCGAATAATAAATTAAATATTGTTTCACCATGGAAGTTGGAACCTAATGATCCAAAGCGAATTGAGGTATTGACTCAATGTGTTAATAATTTACGGGCGGCTGCTTATTATTTGACACCGGTGATGCCCCAAACTTGTGAAAAAATTATTAAGACTTTGGAGGGAGAAATCAAGCCGTTAACATCTGGATTGTTTGGGAGAATTAGCTAATGATTGATACACATTCACACATTGCCACTAATATTGAAGGATTGGATTTTGTAGTGATGTCGGGGGCAAATATGGCTGACTCAAAAAATAATTTAATTTTGGCAAAAAATAACAAAAAATTGCTGGCGGCAGTGGGGATACATCCACAAGAAATTAAAGATGATATTAATGATTTGGAAAAATTAATTTCAAATGGGGTGGTGGCGATAGGGGAATGCGGGTTGGAGTTTACTGACAATGTTGACAAAGAAAAGCAGATTATTTATTTTAAAAAACAAATAGATTTGGCGCAAAAATATAATAAAGCATTGATTGTACACAGTCGGAAAGCATCGAGTGAAACTATTGAAATATTAAAAAGTTATAAAGATTTGAGGGGAGTAATACATTGCTATACGGGTGGAAAAAAGAGAATAAAAAGTTATTTAGAAATAAGTGATAATTGGTATTTTGGAATTGACGGTAATTTGACTTATGAAGATGGTTTAGTAGAAGTAGTAAAAAATATACCCAAAGATAGGTTGGTTTTAGAGACTGATTCCCCTTACCTGACTCCTGTTCCCCACCGATTAGAGCCAAATTGCCCCCAAAATATTAAATTTATTTATCAAAAAGTGGCCGAAATTTGGGAAATGAGTTTTACTGAAACCGAAAAAATAATTGATGAAAATGCCAAAAGATTATTTGGAATCAAGTAAAGTTTTTGATAGTTGATCGCAAGATTCTTGGCCTTGATTGGTTTTGGAATCAAATAAAAATGTTTGCCAATTTAATTGTTTGGCACCGTTGATATTTTCAAGCGAATCATCAATAAAAAATATTTGATTACCCGAGGCGTGACATTTGTTTTCAACTAATTTATATATTTTGGAATTTGGTTTGGTGATTTTTTCAACCGAAGACTGAATCATAAATTGGAAATTATCAAAAACAGGAAAATTTTTGTATATAGTGTCTTGATAATTTAGCCAATTATTGGTGCAAATTCCCAAAGGATAATTCTTGGCTAATTTTTTTATTAAATTTTTGGTCGGAGTAATTAGGTGGTGATTATCAATCCAAATTTGGTTAATTATGGCGGGGTTTACGTTTGTAATTTTTAATTCTGTTAATATTTTTTTAAAACCATCAATTGAAGCGATGCTTCCTTTTTCCATTTCTGGTAAATATTTTTGAAATACTGGAGTAAAAATATTACTGTCTATTTTTAAATAATTGACGACTGAGGATAAACAAGTGTGCCAATCTAAAATGACTCCACCAATGTCAAAAATTATCCAAGATGGTCTCATTTCAAATAGTCTGAAATGATATTTTCCAATTCTTTTTGCGAAGGATATTTATCAACTAAGGCTAACTCACCATCGATCAATAAAATAGTGTTACCTTGAAAGCCCCAACTATAAACTTTGTTCATGTCTTTGCTATATTCGGGATCATAATCAATTTGTAATTTTTTGCAGACGATTTCTAAATCGGCAAATAATTTTTTACCATTGGGTAGACCTCGATCAAATAGTTGGATTCGCATGGGATATTATAATTCAAAGCGAGGCGCGATGTCTATATTATTTATATCGCTTGGGCCAGAACGTTTAAATTGATGAAAACCAGCCAGCGCAATCATAGCAGCATTGTCAGTATTTAATTTTTTGGAATAAGGTAAATAAAGGGGTAATGATTTTGTTTTGGCTAGTTTTCGTACACGAGAACGCAATAATGAATTGGCCAATACCCCACCCGATGCCAAAATTGATAATGGTTTATATTCATCAATAATTAAACTAAACTTCCTTTCTAGATGATTGAAAACTGCATTTTGAAAAGATGCGGCTAAATCAGATAAATGTTTTAATTTTTTATCGACAGACCAATTTTTTATTTGATAATAAAAACTGGTTTTTAACCCAGAAAAGCTGAGGTTGAAATTTACTTTTTCTGGTAGGGGATTGGGTAAAATTAGAAATTTACAATCCCCTCCTTTGGCCACTCGTTCGATAATTGGACCACCAGGATAACCTAAACCCAATAATTTGGCAGATTTGTCCAAAGCCTCGCCAGCAGCATCATCTAACGTCTCCCCGACTATATGATAATCACCAACATCTTCGATTAAAACAATTTTGGTATGACCACCCGAAACTGTAAGACCCAAACATGGAAAAATAGGTGTAAATTTTGGCAATCCTTTACTATTTTTTAAAAAAACAGATAATAAATGACCTTCAACATGATTGACTGCGACTAATTTTATATTATGTTTTTTGGCCAAAGTCTTGGCATAATTAAAACCAACAGCCAAAGCAATACCTAAACCCGGCCCACGAGTAACAGCAATTAAATCGATATCATCAATAGTTTTTTTGGCATTTTTTAGAGCAGTATTAACTACTGGATCAATTCTTTCCTGATGGGCTCGTTTGGCAATATCGGGGACGACACCACCCCATTCTTGATGAAGATTAATTTGGGAGGAAATAACATTACTTAAAATTTTGTCATCATAAAGCACGGCAGCACAGGTGTCATCACAACTTGTTTCTATACCGAGGATATACATGTGGTGTATTATAAATTATTATGAATAAATATATTTGGGGAAGCTTGTTATTGATTACTGTTTCATTGATTGGGGTGTGGTGGATGTTGACTAATAATGGAGTAATTAAAACCGCTGAAGTTAAACGAGAAGAGGCAATAAATGCAATATATCCAAGTGTTACTACTTCTAAAAGTAAAACAAAAGTAACTCCCACGACAATGATAGTGGGTCAGGCGCCAAATAAAGGCGGGCTAGTTGAGGCAAACCAAACAATTTTTGAAAGTGTGTATTCACCAGATCGAAAATTGTATATTGAAAAAGAATATAGTGGGACTCGATATGTTTTATGGCGATCAGATAGTAAAATTACGGTACATGTGGGTAATAGTTGGAGTTGGGTACATCCTCGACGATCGTTAACTGAAACTGGAGTGGTGCTGGGTCAAAAAACTTTTGAATATAATATTGGCAGTCAACGAATTGTTGATTTTGTTGATAATGGTAAAAAATATACCATTCAATGTGTCCACAATGGAAATTCAACAAACAAAGAAGAGTGTAATAAATTTGTGGCTAATTTTAAATTGATTTAAAAGTCAAAACTTAGACGACGTTCGGTTTGGGAAATATATTCAAAATTAATGGCAAAATAATTGGTGTGTTGTTTTAACCAATCTAGATTACTTTTTCCCATAATTTCTGGCCATTCAATGCAAGCAACAATATTTTTTTTAAAATAATCTTTAAATTTTAAATCGATAAAATCTTTGGTGGTGTTAAGACGATAAAGGTCAAAATGAAGAAATTTACCATAATCGTTAACAATGACAAAAGTGGGTGAGGTGATGTGTGACTTTATACCTGTTATTTTGCCTATAGATTGGGAAAATACGGTTTTACCACAACCCAAATCACCAGATAAACCCAAAACTATGGGGCCATTTAATTTTTTGTTAATAATTTTTTGAAACAGAAAATTGGCGATTTTACCGGTTTCAATTTCGGAAGTTGATAAAAGTGAAGTAGAATTGCTGGCAATCAAATCCCCTCGTCTGAGAATTTTTAATTCGGACTCGGTAGCATCAATAACAGTTGAAGGTAAATTTTTGGGTAATTTACCAGCATCAACAATTAAATCGAGTAAATTTTTCTTTTTTTGCGATAAGGTGTGCAAAAATGAGGCAACAGAATAATGAGGTGATCGGCCGGATAAATTGGCGGAGGTGGCGGTGATGGGGAGATTTAAATATTTAATTAATTTTAAAATATATTTAGAATTGGGAATGCGAATACCAAGGGTGCTATTTTCAGCTTCAATACCGGGAGCAACTTTATGTAATCCATTAGTAACAATTGTAAATGGGCCAGGTAATAATTTTTTATACAATTTTTGGGTAGATGTGGATAATTTTACGTATTTTTCAGCCATTTTTGTATCGCAAACGGCAATGGAAATAGCCTTACCTACCCAGCGATTTTTAAATGACAACAGTTTTTTGACTGCATTTGGATTAATTGGGTCAACGGCTAAAATATAAACGGTGTCAGAGGGAAAGAGAACTAATCCCCCATTTTTGATGATCTTGGCAATTTCGGGAAGATGTGCGTCAAAATTATTTTGATTAATAGTTATCATGTCCACGGGTGATTTTAACATTTTTGATACAATTACAGGGTGAAGATTGCAATACTTATTGGATTAACTTTAATAAATTTATATTTTACGGTGAATTTCTCGGTGGGAGATAGGTATGTGGCAAAACTAAATAAGTGGTATTCGTTGGCTTTGGATAATAAATGGAATGAAGCTTCTAAATTGGAAAAATCAATTGATCCGGCTGATATCAAATGGTTTAAAGACAAAAATAAACCAGAAAATTTAAAGAAAAGATTAAATGAGT
>JAHFKH010000062.1 GCA_023245435.1 Candidatus Shapirobacteria bacterium
TTTTGCATCATTTAAAATATCCAAACTCAATTGGCCTTTTATTTTTGCCGGAACACACGATTCAACTTCGATATGACCTACTAATAGTGACACATATTTTAAAAATTTAGGTGATGCTTTATTTGGCGAAATAAATAAACTATTAGACGGCAAAGTTAGTACCGCTCGGTCAGACAAATAACCATTTTCCATTATTTCTCTTTTGGCAACTTTGGGCTTAAGTGAAGCAATAAACGGCCACACATCCTCCGAAATATTTGATAAATAAATAGTTTTTATAAAATTCATTTCTTATAATAACAAATCGCCAAGGCGTTAGCCGACTCATATGGATAATTATATTTCGCCAATTTCGCTCTATTTTTATCTACCATTTTCCAACTATCAGTCGATGTTCGCAACATATAATCAATTTTAAGTTTGTACTTACCAGAAAATAATTCCTCATCCAATTTTTGGTTGTAACCCAAAGGAATTGAAAAAATAAATACTCCATTTTTATTTAACAAATTTTTGACAATATTTTCAAAAGCTTTTTTAAATTTTGTCCAATCACCATCTTCCTCAAAACCCACATGTTCCATTGTTGAAATACTAATAATGGTGTCATATTTACCATTTTTAAAATCACAAATATCGAGGTTATTTACTCCAACAAATTTTTCATATTTATCCACCACTTTCCATTGATTTTGATTTGGAAAATAATGATTTAGCACACACCCTATTTCTAAAACAGATTTATTTTTAAATAAAGCCTCATCAAGAATTTTTTTAAAAATCGGCACTTCAATCGATCGTTCGTTGGCCCAGGTAAAACTATATCTATTTATAAAATAAAAATAATTTTCCCCTTTATACTTAAATAATCTATTTGAAACCGGCAAAAACAGATATGAATAAAAATATTTAAAGCTGCCACCAATTCCCCGTCGTTTAAAATTATTATAATAATGAACAAAACGATTCATGTGTGTTTATAATAACCTATGAAGTTGGCTATATCATTATTTACCTTTTTTCTTTGCCTGATTCAAATATTTTTATCCAAAAACCCACCTCTTTTATCTCAAACCGAAGTCGATTTAATTGAACAACAACAACGAATGAATGACTATCCCCCACCATATTTTCGCCTCGCCAACATTTTTGAAAAACGCCCAGAAAGTCGATTGTTTTTTAAACTCCAAAACAATTTTTTTGCCATATTTAATTTAAATTTATTGCCATTCATTTTGGTTCCAATTATCTTAATTGGATTTTTTGATTTAATAAAAAATCGCAATTATTGGTATATATTATTTTTATTGATTATTCCCACCATTACCCTTACCTTTACCGGTCCAAATCAAACTTGGGGCAACTTTTGTCTTTTACCATTTATTATTATTTCTACTATCAATGGCCTGTTTTCGTTTATTAAAAAATAATTTACTATTATTATTGATTTTAGGTTTTGGACTGTTTTTATACACCTATCATCTATCCACCATTCCCTCGGGGGTTTATGTCGATGAAGCCGTCGTTGGTTACGACGCCTTTTCAATTTTAACTACGTCCAAAGACCATTTTGGCAAAACTCTTCCAATTTATTTTAAATTTTTTAATGCCTATACTCCTGGACTATTTGTATATGTAGAAACTTTATTTATTAAAATATTTAGTCTTAATGCTTTTGCCATCAGACTGCCTTCAGCTATTTCAATGCTATTAGTTGGCATTGGAATTTATATTTTTTTAAGTCAACATCAAATTTTAAAATTAAAATATTCAAAACTTATTGCCGTTTTTATATTTATTATTACTCCTTGGACTGTTTTTAATGCCAGGTTAGGTTACGAAACCACCTTTGCTTTTGCTCTGTTATCACTTGGAATATTGTTGTACCAAAAACCCACATTATCATTTTTCTTAATTTCTCTTTCTACCTATGCCGGTCACACTCAAAGATATTTAGCTCCCATAATTATATTGATTATTTATTTTATTTTTTATTACAAAAAATCATTTAAACCTTTAATTTTTGCGGCCATGATCCAACTACCCAACATCATCTTATTATTTACCCCCGCTTTTTGGGTTAAAAATAGCAGTTTAACCGGATTATTTTTTACCCAATACCTTTCCTATTTTTCACCCCTAAATTTATTTAACAACCAAGACGCCGACCCTCAAAGATCAATTCCCCTTTTAGCGTTATTTTATGGTTGGATGTTTATCCCTTGGTTAACCGGACTATACTGTTTGTATCAAAGACGAAAAACTCCTGTTTATTTTTATTTAATCTGTTTAATTTTATTAATCCCCATCCCGGCCGCCATGACCTATCCCAGCTTTTCTACCCAACGAGCTTTACCCCTCCTCCTTCCTTATTCCATCATAATTACCATTGGTATTGACAAAATACTAAGTTATTTACCCAAATTAATAAAAATAATATTGATGATTATTATCGTATTTTTATCTTTGGGATTGTTGTGGCGATCATATTTTATTTTATTTCCCGCCGCCCGTGCTACCGCATGGAATTATGGTTACCATCAATTGTCAAATTTAATTAGTTTAAATCCCCAAAAACATTTTATTGTCGACAATAGTCGTGGCCAACCCAGTATTTTAATTTTATTTTGGCAAAAATATTCACCGATTTCGTTTCAAAAAGAAAACCCATTTAATAAAAATTATTATCAAGACGTCAATAGTGTGATGAATATGAAATTTGCCAATGTTGAAGTCAGACCAATCAATTGGCAACAAGATTTGTGCAAAAATCAGGTCTTAGTAGGCGATGGTTTAGCTATATCTGACAGTCAAATTTCGCAACATTATTTAACTAAATTATTCGAAATAAAAAACAACCAAAATCAAATTATTCTTCAAGCCTACGAAACTAACCCAGTCAAAAAATGCCCACAAACAATAAAGCAAAAATAAGTCCAGTTATTGTCCCAAATATTAACAAAGTTTTTAAAAACAAATCCAAAGCCAATTTCCTTTTATTATCAAAATAAAGGATAAACGGTTGATATAAAAATAAATATCCCATTGTTGCTGCCGAAAAAGTAAACAGTGAAATCATGGCAATTGGTGCCAAAACCGTATCTTGACCAAAATTATGTTTCGTTCCAAAAAACATTAAACTTGATACTAGGGTTATATATAAAACTGCCAACAAAGCATTAATTAAAGGATTCTTTGTCATAATTTAGTTTAATACTTAACACAATAAGGAATAGTGCCACCACTCCAACTGTATATTCCAATAATGTATAACCCAAAGGTGCCACTTCAGGTTGCATTAAATGTAATTGGTCAGCAATAATTTGCAAAATATTTAATATTCCCGCAATAATTCCAAATTTTGCTCCTAAACTAGTTTTTTTAATAATCAAAGGAATAGTCGCTATTTCAGTTATTACAATTGTTAAAAAGAAAAACAACCACCCCATCGAGACATTATTTTGAGGACGGCTTTCAAAACCAATTGGAGCAGGAAATTCCAAAACGGTCAAAATTAAAATGGTCACAATACAACCAACTATCCCCCATTTTAACGTTTTAAAATTATTTTTAATTTCTACCATAAGTTAATTTAATTATTATTACATCCACTGTCTTTATTTACTAAAGGACTGTTAATTTTTTTCTCAAAATTAAGAATAAAGACTGTATTTATTGCTTCTAGTTTTGAAAGTTGACCATCAGAATAACCCACATCAATTTGATACCACGGTTGTTTGGCAAAATAACAAGAAAGATCTTTGTGAACAAATTTACGACCATAACGAGCGTAAATTTCATTTCTAGCAACTTTTAATTCCCATGGTGTAAGATTGGCCAAGTCGTCAGAGGTTATCAATCTCGTGTTGGAAAAATCAATAATGTAGGTACCTTCACCAGTTGCATCAGATGGAGGGGTAGGTTCATTGGAAGTGATTATGGTTTCGGTAGGGATATGTCTTGACGTAGTCAGGGGCAAAGCAATATAGGTATGTTTCAATAATTTGTCAACAATTAGCGGTTCAAAACGTTTAGCAGTGCCTGATCCCAAATA
>JAHFKH010000063.1 GCA_023245435.1 Candidatus Shapirobacteria bacterium
TGATGATAGTGTTGTCGCTCGGTATTTAGATTCAATATGCAAGTTTAAAAGCGACGATTGATAATTCCCGTGAACTGCCATAATTGCACTTCTACAAATTAACAAAATACTCCCCAATACCACACCGGCAATAGGGGACAATATATAAGTTAAAGCCGAAAACCCAGTCAAAATTAATATTAAATTAAATAAATCTTTATCTTTACTGATTTTTCCAGATAAATAAGAAAATAATGCCCCAACTAGGGCAATTACAGAAAACAATATCCCCAACATTTGACTACTTAGACCAAATTCAAAACCTAACATACTATCAAGCATTTCATCCGATAGGGCATAAAAACTACTTACAATTATTAAAAAAAATACGATATTTAATAAATTTTTGTTAAATAAATGTTTAAAACCTTCAGTATTTTGTTTTAAATAATTTTTAAAACTAATTTTTTCGCTATCTTTTTTTGGTTCGGTAAACAAAAATGACAAACCAGAAGCTACAAAAGAAAACATTGCACACAGCAAAAATGGTAGTTGGTGGTTATACGAATATAAAAATCCTCCAATTGCACTACATAATGCCATCATAATTAATTGTTGCGATGTAATTTTTGACAATACTTTGTTAAAAGTTGATTCTTTCTTTTCTTGAAGTAATGAATCATAAACCAAAGCATCAAAAGCCCCTGAATATAGGCTCATTGCTACACCTCCCAATATGACTGAGACAAGTAAGTTATTTAAGTTGGTTGAGTAAGCAATTCCCACATTGCATAAACCTGACATAAAAAAAGAAATTATTAATGTTTTCTTTTTTCCCAAAATATCCGCCAAAGCTCCCGTCGGTACTTCCAAAATTATGGCCGTAAAAAATAAAGTCGATTCCACAATTCCGATTCCAGAATAATTTGTAATTGATAAATAAAACAAAATCCATACTCCCAACCAAAACCAAGCATTTCTAAATGTTCCTACAATATAAGCAATTTTAATATTGCGTTCCATTTTTATCTTATCCCCATTGCCTTTAATACTTCATCCAAAGTTTTGGCCGCTTCGGCCTGAGCTTTTTTACTCCCTTCTTCAATAATTTGATTTAGCAAATCGGTTTTCCCTTCATACATTGCTCTTTTTTCCCGAATTGGTGTCAAAAATTTGTTTAATGCCAACGCTAATTTTGTTTTAACCTCCACATCACCCACTTGTCCCTTTACATATCTATCCTTAAGATCGGCCACTTCAGCCAAATTATCATTAAACGCATCATGATAAATAAACACCGGATTACCTTCAATATGTCCCGGGTCAGTTGGTTTTAATCGAGTCGGATCAGTATACATCCCCTTAACTTTTTTATTAACCGTTTCTTCATCATCGGATAAATAAATACAATTTCCGATTGATTTACTCATTTTAGCCTGTCCATCAGTTCCCACCAACGTTCCACCTTCACCAATCATCGCCTCAGGTACTGGGAAAATTTCGGCAAATCCCTTGTTAAAATCACGAGCAATTTCTCGGGTCACTTCTACGTGACTTTCTTGATCTTTACCAACTGGTACCAAATTTGCCTTAACCATCAAAATATCGGCCGCCTGCAAAACAGGATAATTTAATAAACCCAATGATGGTTGTTCGATTTTCAAATCACGCATTACATCTTTCAATGTTGGCACTCGCAACGCTCGGGGAACAGTTACTAAATTACTAAATATAGACGAAAGATAGGTAACTTCTGGTACACGACTTTGTTGATAAATTACCGATTTTGCCGGATCAATTCCTACCGACAAATAATCCAAAACTAAATCTATAGCCCTATCGTTTAACCCCGACGTTTTTTCAAAATTAGACGCCGTGGTTAAAGTATGTAAATCGGCAATAATAAAAAAACAATCGTATTCATCCTGCAATCGAACTCGATTTTTTAACGTCCCAACGTAGTGGCCCAAATGTAATGGCCCTGTTGGTCGATCTCCTGTCAATATTCTTTTTTTATTTGTGTTCATATATTTATGTCTAAATTTTAACATTTAACATGCTCGACGACGCAATCAGCTAAAATATCGAGACTGTCAAAAATTTCGATATCACTAAATTTTTCTTTGGAAAAAACCAAAGGCAATTCAGTACATCCCAAAATTAACCCGTCAAGTTGATTTTGAACAATAAATTTTTTAGTTTTTAGTTCAAATTGTTTAATTTCATCTTTAGAAACAGTATTAGATATAACTTTTCCAATTAATATTTCCAAAAAATTTTGAAAATCTTGATTTGGAATCGAGGGATTAAGCCTTACCTTATTCAAAGCATTTTCAAATAATTTAGTTTTAATTGTTACTGGTGATGCCAAAATACCAATATTTTTATTATTTTTTTCTAAAGCTCTCTTGATCACCAAATCAACAATTGACGGAAAAAGTGATTTTGATATAGATGCCAAATGGTGGTGCATAATATGAGCCGTGTTACAGGCCATTACAATCAGAGTGACATTTTGCTGATTAAAAGCCACCACTCGACTTGACAATGTTTTTAAAGCCGGTGCAATTTTATTTTGGTCTGCAAAAAAATCTTCCACCGGAACAGCATTAAGAATAAATTCTGGGAAGATGAGATTATTTTTAGCTATTTTTTCCAGCGTCATTTGAAAAAATCTCGCCCCGGCAAATGCCCCCATTCCATCAAGTATTCCAATTTTTTTATTTGTTTTTAATTTCATAATTTATATATTAAATTTTTAAATATTTGGTTTTCTGGACCAAAAAAAATCCCGCCAAGCGGGATATTTAAAGTCAAATATAAATTATGACAAATTAACATCTCCCGCATTGGGCCAAGTATATTGCCACAAATTTTGTGAGACATTTAACTTCATAACAACTTGATTATATCACTTATTTTCGCTACAATCCCAGCAATGTTAATACAAGACGTGAATAAACCATTATCTCAACTGGAAGCAGAACATAAAGCCGCCGTTGAAAAAGCCAAGACTCCCAAAAAACTTGTCGTTCTTGACGAAGGGTTTGTTGATTTATCTGTACCTGCGACTCTACCACGAGAACGTAAAATATTTTTTGGATTGATCACAATTGTCAATTAATCTGCTATAATCCCTTACCATTTATGTTTTTGATGAGGTATCGTCAGTTAGACGAGAAGGCACAAAAGCAAAAAATTTAAATTTATGACCAAAACCACCGCTTCTATCAAAGCCATTAAACGCGACCTAACTGGCCGCAAAGTTCGACAATTACGTCATCAGGGTCTAACCCCCGCTACCGTTTACGGTCACAACTTTACCCCAATTTCTATCTCCTTTACCACTATGGAGCTAAACAAGCTTTACGCACACGCTGGTGAGTCCACCTTAGTCGAAATCAAGATGGATGACACCACTTTACCTGTTTTATTCAAAAACCCTCAATATCACCCAGTTTCTTCCGATTTAATCCACATCGATTGTCACAAAGTAAACTTAAAAGAAAAAATTATTGCCACCGTTCCTCTCGAATTTATTGGTGAATCGTTATCTGTCAAAAATGGTAATGTTTTAATTACGGTTTTAGACGAAATCGAAGTCGAAGCTTTACCCACCGACTTACCTGAAAAAGTTGTCGTTGATATTTCAGTTTTAACCGATATTGACGCTCAAATTACTGTTGCTGATTTAAATATTGATAAATCAAAAGTCGAAGTTAAAAACGAAGCTGACCAAGTTGTGGTTAAAACTGATTTACCAAAAGTTGAAGAAGAAGTTGTGCCAGAAGTTGAAGCAACTCCCGCCGATGTTGCTGCCACTGCTCAAAAGACTCCAGAAGAATTGGCTGCCAAAGATGCCGAAAAGTCGGCAGAAAAAGCCGCTTACAAAGACGAAAAATAAACTTTTTCAATATCTCGTCGAATTGGATCGGTTTGATATGCAGTTTCAATTGCCTGTTTTTCGGAACTTTTATTGCCCAATGATCCTTGTATTTGAGCTATCTCCATCCAATCATCGGCACTTTTATTTATTTTAA
>JAHFKH010000018.1 GCA_023245435.1 Candidatus Shapirobacteria bacterium
GGTTGAAAATTTTACCCCAAACTTTGGCCGATTCAAACATCCCCACTTTTTCTATGGGAGGGTACGAAGCCGATGATTTAATTGGCACTATTTCCCAAAAAGCTCTCAAAAAAAAGTTTATTTCCCAAATCACAATTATTACTGGCGACAAAGATTTAATGCAATTGGTCAACAAAAAAATTTCTCTTTATATGCCCATTCATGGTTTATCAGAAAGCAAAATATTTAATATTGATGAAGTCCAACAAAAATTAGGAGTATTACCTACCCAAGTAATCGATTTAAAAGCATTAATGGGGGACAATTCCGACAATTATCCTGGTGTTGCCGGTATTGGTCCAGTGGTGGCCACCAATTTATTAAATGAATATCAAAATTTGGACAATATTTATCAAAATATTGAAAAAATAAAACCCGCTGTCGCGCAAAAACTAATCAAAGATAAAGACAATGCCTATATGTCCCAAAAACTAGCCAAAATTATTACCAACATTCCCCTTAAATTTAAATTAAAGAATTTAAAATATACTCAAAAAAATATTTCTGCTCTTTCAAATTTATTTGTCGAATATAATTTCAAATCTTTGCTTTCTCGGTTGAACAAAACCTCTCCCCAAAAACAAATTAAAAAAATTAAAGTACAATCAAATCAGGAAAGTTTATTTTAAAATGCAAAATAAAAAACTAAAAATCGCCCTTGTTCACGATTACTTAAAAGAATATGGAGGAGCCGAATCAGTTTTAGAAACCCTTTCCGATATTTATCCCGATGCTGATATTTTTACAACTATTTATTGTCCTCAATTTTTTGGCCCTCATCGCGCCAGACTCGAAAAAAAATGGTCTCACCGTATTCATCAAAGTTTTTTTGGTTACATTCCTTTTGCTCACAAGCTACTTAGTCCTTTCCGCTTTCTCTCCCCTTTGGCTTTTAAACTTTTTGACTTTTCAACTTACGACTTAATAATAACTTCCGCCACCGGTGCTTTTTTCCCCAATTCTTTAAACAAAAAAAATGCCAAATTAATTTGTTATTGTCACACTCCGCCTCGTTATCTTTACAATTTAGCCACTGCTCGTTCTCTTGATTCTTGGTTTTACAAATTAGTTAATATTCCCTTACAATTTACTCTTCATTTTTATCGTCTGTTTGATTTTACTTTTGCCCAAAATGTCGACCAATTTATTGCCAATTCCTCCACCACCGCCCTCCGTATTCAAAAATTTTACAGAAAAGATTCAATTATTATCAATCCCCCTGTCGATGTTCCTTCGTTAAAAATTAAAAATTTTAAATTAAAAATTTTAAAAAATACATATTTTTTAGCCGGAGGCAGATTAACATTAGCCAAACGATACGACATTGCCATCCTTGCTTGCAACCAATTAAAACTACCTCTAAAAATTTTTGGTCGTGGTTTTGCTGGGTTTTCTGAAGAATTAAAAAAAATATCGGACAATACTGTCGAATTTTTAGGTGAAATTTCTCAAGAAGAAAAAAATAAATTATTCAAAGAAGCCCAAGCTTTTATTTTTCCTTCTGATAACGAAGATTTTGGAATGGTTTCTGTCGAGGCCCAATCTTTTGGTTGCCCTGTCATTGGCTACAATAGTGGGGGAATAGCGGAAACTGTCATCAATGGTAAAACAGGCATTTTATTTAATAATTTAAATACAGAATCTTGTGTCGAAGCTATTAAAAAATTCCAAAAATCAAATATAAAATCCGCCGACTGCATTGCCAATGCTCAAAAATTTAGCCAACCAGTTTTTATTGAAAAAATATCAAAACTCGTAACTCGTAACTGTTAACTCTAAACTATTTTCATCCATCTCTCAACATCAATTGCGGCTTTTGCTCCGGCTCCAGCCGCCACAATAGCCTGACGGTATACTTCATCCATACAGTCTCCGGCAGCAAATATCCCGGGAACATTTGTCATGGTTTTAAAAATCTCATCTTCACCCGTAATAATATAATTATTTTCCTTAAGTTTTACTACTCCCTTCAAAAATTCGGTCGATGGTGTTCTCCCTATAGCCACAAACAACCCATCTATCGGCATTATTTTTTCTTCCCCCGTTTTATTATTTTTTATTTTAATATTCTCTAGTTTTAAGTTTTGATCTTTGATGTTTGAATTTATTTCGACTACTTCGTTATTCCAAATAATCTCAACCTTTTCATTATTTAAAACCAAATCTTGTTCTGCCTGTGTTGCTCTAAATTCATCACGTCGCACAATCATATAAACTTTTTTTGCCATTTTGGACAAAAAGCTAGCATCCTCACAAGCTACAGCTCCACCACCCACCACTGCCACAATTTTATCTTTAAAAAACATTCCGTCACAAGTAGCACAACCCGACACTCCTTTCCCAATCAATTCTTTTTCTTTAGGTATTCCCAACCATTTTGAACTTGCCCCCGTCGCCACAATAATCGATTTTGATTCTAACTCATTTTTTGATTCTAATTTAATTTTAAAGTTTTGTTTATTCGTAATTCGTAATTCATAATTCGTAATTTTCGAAACGTTCTCGTTTCGTATTTCTACTCCAAGGTTTTTCACCTGTTGTTGCATTGCCATCATTAGTCCCATTCCTCCAATTCCTTGTGCAAATCCCGGGTAATTATCAACGGTTGTTGTAATTGTCAATTGCCCCCCCGGCATATTTCCTGCCAAAACAATTGTTTTGAGTCCCGCTCGTTGAGCATAAATTGCCGCCGTCAGTCCCGCCGGCCCACTCCCAACAATCACCACATCAAATATATTTTCATTCATGTCTCTATTTTATCAATGTTTTAAGTTTTAAGTTTAATAAATATAATTCGTAATTCGTAATTTTTAATTTATAATTATTTTTATGGACAAACGTTCCTATCGTGTTATTTCTTTTATTCTTCATCTTGCCACCAATCGTGGTAGTTTCTTTTTTTGGCTTTTTGTTCGTTTCATCTCCGCTATTCTTCCCTTAATTACCATTTATCAATTTTCCCAAATTATCAATCTTCTCGAAAACCGCACTTCATTTATTACTATATTGTGGGCATTAGTGTGGATATTTGTTGTTCGCATTCTTGACAATTTTCTTCGTCTTCGTTCTATTACCAAATTAGAATATGAAATTAGTTGTATTTCTTTTGACATTCACAATTATTTTCTTTCCGATTTACAAGCCGAAACCAAATCAGAACGCCACGAAATAGTTCAATCAATTCGCAACTTTGCCGACGCTTCCTCAGTTACTCTCAATTTAATCAAACAACCAGGTATCGACTCAATTGTTTCCCTGTGTCTTATTCCTCCTATTTTATTTTTTCTTGATTTTCGTATTTTTGTTCTAAATTTTGCTTATATGTTCATCTATTATGCTGTTGATTACTACACCACTCAACGTTATGCTCATCTAAAAGATATTCTCAATACTCACACTGAAACTTACTATGCCAAACTCCAAGAAAGCAATGATTTTGATCTCGAGCAAACATCGTGGTCTCGTCATTTTCAACGTTTAGCCAATTGGGGATTTAATGAATGGTCCTATCTTCAGCACACTGCCGTCATTTTTTATTCCCTAATCTTACTTTATTTAATTTATACAGTTACTACCGGCACCAAACAAATTTCTGATCTTGTCCTAATTATGGGCTATATTACTCAAACCCAAGTTCTATTAAATTCACTTTCTAGTATCAAAGATTCCCTCACTGATATGTTAGTTGGTCTCGAACGTTTAGCCAAAAATTCCACCGTCTCCGCCATCGATTTAGACGATTTGATTTAAAAATTATTTATTTTTGTTTTATAATTCGTAATTCGTAATTTTTAATTAATAATTAATTTTAATATGCCTGAACTACCCGAAGTTGAAGTCATAAAAATTTTTTTAGAAAATAAACTTTTAAATCAAAAAATAGTTTCGCTCGATATTTTAAACACCAAAAGTTTTATTGGTGATCCAAAAGATATCACCAATCAAACAATAATAAAATTTTCTCGTATTGGCAAACAACTCTCAATTTACCTTAGCAATGGCAAAATATTGTTAGTTCATCTCAAAATGACCGGGCAATTAATTTTAAACCCTCTTTCGTCAAAGGGGGTGCCCGAAGGGCGGGGGATTTTAATGGGTCATCCAACAAAAATAAATTCAATGCCAAACAATTCGACGCGAATAATATTTAAATTTAAAAAATATATTTTATATTTTAACGATCAGCGCAAATTTGGCTGGGTGCAAATTTTTACTCCAGAATCTTTAAAGATGTTTCAAAAAAATCTTGGTCACGATATTTTAGATGACAAATTTACTCCAAATTATTTATATTCCCAACTTCAACGTTCATCTCGCCCCGTCAAGTCGGTATTATTAGATCAAAACTTTTTCGCTGGCATTGGCAATATTTATGCCAATGATGCACTTTTTTTATCCAAAATTCACCCTTCGGTTTCTGCCAATCAAATTACCAAAATTCAATCAAAAATAATTCATAAAAATCTAATAGTTATTATGCAACAATCAATTTTGGCCGGTGGCTCAACTATGAAAGACAACAAATATATTCGTCCCGATGGCAGTTTTGGTAACAATCAATTTTTCTTTCGTGTTTATCAACGGAGCGGGCAGTCGTGTCTAGTCTGTCAAACCAAAATTAAACGTATTGTTGTTGGTGGCCGCGGCACCTTTTTTTGCCCTCAATGCCAACCAGCTTTGTAATAAAAAACTATTCCATTCGTATCCCTTACTAAGCAGACATTAATAATTAAAAAATTTATGAAAAAAATATTGTTCTTATTTCTCGTTACCGCGCTAGTTTTTCCAGTTTCTTCGTTTGCCAGGGAAAATGCCAAACCCTCCATTCGCCAGGAACAGGAGCGCCAAAATACCAATTTAGAAAATAAAAGAACCAAGGCTCAAGCCAGTGCCAAACGTCTTCGACAAGGTTTAACTAATCGTTATGACAATTTACTAAAACAAAAAGCCAAAATCGAAGCTCGTATTACCAAAATAGGTACTACTCGTGATTTAACCTTAGCTAAAGCAAAATTAGCTACTTTTGATGATGGTAAATATCTTACCGATCTAGCCGCCTTTGACAAAAAAGTTGCCGAAGTATTAGCTTCAGCTACTCCGCTAAAACTTACTCCCGAGTTAAAAACTTTAGCCAAAGTCGTCGATACCGATATCAAAGATTTACGAAAAATATTAGCCGATACTCTTCGCTTAATAATTAAATCTCGCTAATTTTATTAATAAATTATATTTACACCCCGCATCTGCGGGGTGTATTATTTTACTAACATGAAAAAATCAATTCTAGTTACCAGTTTCTTGTTACTTGTTTCTTCTTTGGTTTTTTCCGCTTGTACCGCCAAAGATCAGTTAAAAACCGAAATTATTAACAAAGTAGTTGAAGTTCAAAATAAAGTCAACGACAAAATTGATCAAAAAGTTACCGAAGAAAAACCAGATTTAACCGATGAACAATTGTTAAATCAACTAAATACCGATGATTCCTCTGTCGATACTGACCTCAAAGCTTTAGAAACAGACTTACAATAGTCAAAATCAGTATTATTCCTCCAGTAATCATCAAATTTTTTTGCCACGATCTTTTGTAATTATTTCCTGTTTTTAATAAAACAAAAGTTCCCACAATCAAAAAAACTGCGACCGTTATTCCCCAATAATAAGGAAAATCTTCGTAAAATATCTGCCATCCCAAATCTCCAAACTCATTAAGTTCCTCAATACTATATATAGTCATAAAATAAGAAATTGACATAATTCCCATTACTACAACCGCAATTGATAGTAACCACATTCCTATCTCACCCCATTTAATCACCATAAAACTCCATCTCGGCTTCATTTTTACCTCTCCCGACTGTATTTTGTTAAGAATTTTATTATTTTTCATTTAAAGCTTTATTTATAAATAATTATTTGGCTCCCTTGTCAAGGGGAGCTGTCCCGCAGCGGCGGGACTGAGGGGTTTAGATTAATTTTTAATTTCTCTCTTGCCCTCATCAAAGTAACTCCAACATTATTAATTGTAATATGTAAAATATCCGAAATTTCCTCATAACTTTTCTCTTCAAAATAATATAAAACAATTATCTCCTTATATTTTAACTCCAATTTATTAATCGCTACATGCAATGCTTTATTCTCTTCTTTTTTTATTTCTAAATCTTCAATTAATTTTTCATTCTCATTCGTAATTCGCCCGCCTGCAAAAGCTGATGCTTTAGCATCTGCGGGCAGGTAATTCTCAAATTTTTCATCGTTATCAAAAAAAACCGGTTTTTTCTTTTTAATAAAATCAACCGTTTTATTATGGGCAATTCGCAGTATCCAGCTACTAAATTTTTGTTTTTGATCAAAACCATTTAAATTTTGATATGCCGATATTAGGCTTTCTTCCACCAAATCATCAATTTCCAAATTTTTGCCAATTAATTTATAAATAAACCCCCGCAATCTTTTTTCATAACGGTTTATTATTTCTCCATATTTTTCCCTATCTCCATTCACCACTAATTTTATTATCTCTTCGTCTGTCATAAACTCGTAACTCGTAACTGATAACTACTTTACTAGGTTAATTGGCATATACCAGGTAAAAGGTTTTTTGCATACCGGACATGTTGTTGGTGGTTGTTTGCCGACATATATATTTCCACAATTTACACACTTCCAGGTTAATTCTGTTTCGCTATCATATAAAGTTTTACTATCCAATTTGGAAGAAATTATAATATATCTTTCTTCATGTTGGGCTTCTACATTTTTCAAATTTCCAAATAATCTGATTGGTTCTGCCTCATTATCAATTTTTGCTTGTTCTTCAAAATTTGGGTACATCGTCGTCCATTCATATTTTTCACCTTCAGCCGCCATTTTCAAATTATCAGTAGTTTTAGTAAAAGGTTGAATACTCAAATCACCCTGCACTTCCACTCGCTCAGTAATTAATTCAAACAATTCCTCAGCATGAACCCTTTCGTTATCCGCCGTCTCTTCAAACACTCGGGCAATCCACTCTAAATTTTCTTTTCGGGCCATTTTAGCAAATGTTTGATATTTGTTTCGTGCCTGTGATTCTCCAGCAAACGCCTTAAGCAAGTTTTGTTGTGTTTGTGTCATATAAAGTAATTTTACTATATATACAAAAAAATATCTCCCCTCCCTGCCTGCCCGCCTATGGAGGGTCAAGGGAGGGGTAGGGGTGGGTTTTTCTCCTACGCATGTAGTATAATAATTTTATGTCGTGTAATTGTCACTGTAATTCTAAATGCGGTCTTTTGGGTGGCCTTGAACAAAAAATTATGGATGTGTTATGGTCGTCAACTACACCTTTAAAACCAGCCGAAGTTAAGGCAAAAATAACAGGGGATTCTGCCTATACTACCATTATGACTGTCTTAAAACGCATGTCAGACAAAAAATTATTATCTCGAAATAAAGTTGGCAACGTTTTTGTTTATGCCCCACTTACCGACAAAAAAACCTATGCCTGTTCCTGTCTCGACCATCTTTTTGAACATATTTTAAATAACTACGGCTCCGACGCTATTACGTCCTTTGAAAAAATCAAAAAACAACTCAAGTTTTAATATAGTGGATATTTCTCACCTTTTAATGTTGTCTTAATATATTTCTCCGGGTCAAATTTTATATTCCAAACTTTATCCAAAATTACTTTAGCAATATATGCATTTCCCAATTGGTTTGGATGTTGGAAATCAATTTCACCAGCTTTTATTCCTTCCTCAGGATTTTCTTCTGAAATAAAAGTAAAAAACTTTTCGGTGGGGAAGTTTTTATAAATATTAAACATATCAATCTTTTGTAAATTTTTTCTATCTTTTAATCCATATAAAACATTCGCATATGGTTCATACTCTGTATTTTTTATACTACCTTTTCCCGCAGATGTTGAATTACACCATATTATTTCTGTATTCGTATCGATTTTGTCAAAAATATTTTCCAAATTATCTTTAGTTTCATCTGTTTTTATACCAAAAGTAGGGTCATTTCCACCCATCAAACCAATTACCATATTTGGATTAATCAAATTTATTTGATCAATTTTTTCCAAAATATCCTTTGTTGTCGCTCCGTCATATCCAAAATTAAAAAATTTTATTCCCCAATCTCCCTCTAGCTTATCTTTCAACACATACTCCACTATCTCTCGCCAATTTGGGTGCACCCATTCAGTCGAAGTTATTGAGTCACCCACAAACGCAATCCAGTATTTACCGTTCTTTTTTAAAATTTCCTTAATTTTATCCATAAAGTATTTTAACATTGACTTTTTTTTCTAAAGTACTACACTCGTAGTATGCATTCTAAAACTTATTCTGTTTCCGGCACTCATTGTCATGCTTGTGAAATTTTAATCGAAAAAGAAATCAAAGCTCTGCCTGGTATTAAAATGGTCGAGGCATCGACAAATAATCAGTCTGTCAAAATAGTTGGTAAATACCTTCCCGATATTTCAAAATTAAATAATATTTTTAAGGAAAGTGGATACGAATTTTCAAATCAACTCGTAACTCGTAACTCTCAACTCTTAACACCAAACTTATTTGTATCTATATTTATAAGTTTGTTAATTCTATGTATTTTTTATATCTTAAATTCTTCTGGTATTTTACCCAATATCTCGGTAAATAACTCTTCATCTCTCGGTATATTTTTTGCTTTTGGACTCGTCGCTGGTCTTTCTACTTGTGCCGCTTTAGTTGGGGGACTAGTTTTATCATTAAGTAAACAATGGCAAAAATTATATTCAAATTCCGATTCAGTAACTACTCGTCTTACCCCCACTATTATATTTAATTTAGGTCGAGTCATATTATTTGCCCTGTTTGGGGCAATATTAGGTCTAGTCGGTTCATATTTTCGATTATCAATTACTACCGGTTCTATTATTACAATTTTAGTTTCTGTTTTAATGTTAGCCTTAGGTCTTCAAATGCTTGGTGTTAAATACTTTTCTCGTTTTCAATTATCGCTGCCAAAATCAATTACTGGTTCTATTGCTGATGAAAAAAACTTTAGTGGTAAGTTTGCTCCATTTGTTTTGGGTGGCCTTACTTTCTTTTTACCTTGTGGCTTTACCCTAACTGCTCAATCTTTAGCCCTAGCTTCCGGTTCACCCCTGACTGCGGCCTTAATTATGGGCACTTTTGCTCTTGGTACTTTTATTCCATTACTATTAATTGGATATTCGAGCGTGGCCTCATCCACCAACAAAACCACTTCTGCTTATTTTTCCCAAGTCGCTGGTATTTTAGTTATTGTTTTTGCCTTATTTAACATAAAATCACAACTTGCTGTTTTAGGTTATGAATTACCCAGTACTCCGACGGCTACTGCTCAAATTTCCACCGTTCCGGTCGTTAATGGTGTTCAAATAATTAAAATGGATGCCTCTTCCACCGGTTACACCCCTGATACTTTTACTATCAAAGCCGGACTACCTGTTCGCTGGGAAATTACTGATCGGGGGACTGCTGGTTGTACCAATGCTGTTATTTCTCGAACTTTATTTACTGGCCAAATTAGTCTTGTTCCTGGGACTACCTCAGTTCGTGAATTTACTGCTCCCACTACCCCTGGTACTTATCGTTTTTCCTGTTGGATGGGTATGATTTCGGGGAGTATTGAAGTGGTAAATTAATGTTACAATTTTTTATGGAAAATAAAAAAATCCCCACCCTCCCTATTTTATTTTTTATTTTTTTTCTTTCACTTTTATTTGTCGCCGCGTATTCCTATTTTCAACCCCAAAAAACAATTGTTGAAGTAAAATCAGACGATACACTTCAAACCTTACAAACATTAACCACCCCCATGGTCTGGTCTACTCCAGTAGCTGGCACTATTGATGATGCTCAGGGTAATGTTGTTTCAGGTTTAATTATGGAGTCAAAAATAATTGACAAATCGAGTAACAAATTATCACCACTTTTAGTTTCCGACTCTCCCTTAATTTCTACCTATGGTTGGGCCGAAGACCCAATGGGTATTGCCGATGGTATGGGAAGTAGTATCAGAACCTATCAAAAAACTATTAATAGTAAAGTTGTTAAGCTCATCATCCGCACCGGCTCTGGTAAATATCAAGTTCTACTTAGTAACTAATTTTTTAAAGCCACCAATCTAATTAATCCATCAATTTTTTTTATTCTGTCTTTAAAACTTGTTCCTTTATTGTTCAACAATAATATTTGATATCCATCAAGCATTTCCTTAATCGATTCAACGCTAAAATATCTTTTTTGAATTCCGCTTTCATCAATATAAAAATCTTTTTCAATTTGTTGATAGTCACTTATTTCAGGATCATCCGTAGAATTCACCAACAGTGCCAATATACCTCCAGTTTTTAGTATATTTTTCATCTCCAAAAATAATTTAATAGTTCTTTCTTTGTCAAAATAATGAACTCCTAAATGTGAATACACCACATCAAAACTATTTTTTTCAAACGGTAAAGGTTTTGCCATATCAACAAATTTAAATTCAGTTGTTACCATTTCTTGACTAAATTCGGAAATATCAGTTGCCAATACTTTAAAACCTTTTTGTTTAAGATATACACTATCTTGCCCCAACCCTGTTGCCAATTCTAAAACAGAGGCATTTTTGGGGAAATATTTTTCCACTTCTTTTACAAAAATTGATGGTCTTTTACTCCATTCTTCATTGGCGTATTTTCCCAACTTTTTTCTCCAAAAGTTTTGTATATCCATTAGGGAATTATAAAACCATATTATATAATTCACCATGATCAAAGCTATAACCTTCGATTTAGACGGCGTTTATTTTACTTCTGATAGTTTTTCAAATTTTAAAAAATATCTTAGTATTGATAGTTTTAACGACAATTATATGACTCAATTCAAACAGGGGATATTGTCAGAAGATCAATTTTGGAATTTAACTCGTCAAGAATTTAATATTAAACTTTCCAATCAGGAAATATCCAGACTTCTTGCCGACTCATATTTCGTCAATCAAAATGTAGTTGATTATGTCAAAAAAGTCCGTTCTCAGGGTATAAAAACATGTATTTGCACTAATAATTTCCCCACTCGTATAAACAGTTTAAATCAAAAATTTAATTTTCTTTCCGATTTTGATATTCAAGTTTTTTCCTATCAAGTCGGAGCAGTCAAACCAGACTTAAAAATATTTCAAGCTCTAATTGAAAAATCAGGAGTACAACCTCAAGAAATTTTTTACGCCGACGATAAACAAATTAATGTCGACGCAGCCAAATCTATTGGAATAAATGCCGTTGTTTACACTAATTTTGAAAAATTTGTTTCCTCATTGACATCAATCATTTAAACTACTACACTTGTAGTATATGGCAACAAATAAAATAGAAAAGCTTAATATTTCCGGCATGCACTGTGCTTCCTGTGCTTTACTCATCAAAAAATCTATCCAAACCGTTCCGGGAGTCGAAGACGTTTCTGTCAATTACGGTACCAAAAAAGCCATTATCAAATATGATTCAGACAAATCATCCGTTGATAATTTAATTTCCGCCATAAAATCTGCAGGTTACGATGTTACACAAAAAGCAGCTTCAGATTCTGATGATGCCAAAATTTGGCGCAAAAAGTTTTTTCTCTCGCTAATTTTAACTCTCCCTCTTTTTGTTTCTATGTTTTACCCCTTACCTTATATTTATTATTTGGCCATAATTTTAACTAGCCTAAATATAATTTTTGTCGGTTTTTCTTTTTATCAAGGTTTGTTTACAGCACTCAAAGTTGGTACATTTACTATGGATAGTTTAATTGCCATTGGTACTGCCTCTGCTTTTATATTTTCCCTTACCATGGGAACATTCCACTATTTTGAAGTTGCCTCGTCGCTCATCGTTTTTGTGACTTTGGGTAAATGGCTCGAATCATTGGCCAAAGCCAAAACCTCTCAAGCCGTTTCCAAACTAATCGATCTCTCTCCCAAATTTGTTCATCAAAAAAATGGTAATAACTTTTCAGACATTGCTCTAGATTTAATAAAAAATGGCGATATTTTAAGGGTTTTACCTGGCGAAATTATTCCTCTTGATGGTCAAATAATTTCCGGATCATCATCAGTTGATCAATCAGCTTTAACTGGCGAAAGTGTTCCAGTTGATAAAACAGTAAACGACAAAATATTTGCCGGCACTCAAAATCAAACCGGTTCTTTTGAATTCAAAGTCACTGCCAAAAGCAATGAAACAATTTTATCCCGCATTGTTAAATTGGTCGAAGACGCTCAATCAAGTCAATCACCTTTACAAAATTTAGCCGACAAAATTTCGGCTATTTTTGTTCCTTCAGTCTTGATAATTTCTATTATTACTTTAATTATTTGGAAATTAATACTTGGCGAATCATGGGAAATGTCTCTTAATTATTTTCTAGCCGTTATCGTCATTGCCTGTCCTTGTGCCCTTGGTTTAGCCACTCCTACCGTCATTATGGTCGCCACTGGGTTGGCTGCCAAATTTGGCATATTGGTCAAAGGAGGGGAATATCTTCAAAAGGCCGGTACTATTAATACTGTTCTTTTTGATAAAACTGGTACTTTAACTCAAAATCAAGTTCAAATCACCGGTTTTAAAAACTTGTCAAAGCTTTCCGATCAAGAAGTTTTAAATATTGCTTATTCTCTCGAATTAAAATCTGAACATCCCATCGCCAAAGCAATAATAAATTATTTTAATTTTACAAAAACTCGCAACTTAAAACTCGTAACTCGTAACTTTTTATCATCAACTGGTGTTGGAATTTCTGCCACAATCAACAACAAAAAATATTTTATCGGTAAATCAAAATCAGGAAATATAGAACTAACCAGTGATGAAAAAATTATTGCATCGTTTACTTTTTCTGACACGCTCAGAACCGATGCATTCTCAGTTATTTCTCAACTAATAAAACAAAAAATTAATGTCTTTATGGTTTCCGGTGATAGTCTAACAAATGCTAATTTAGTTGCATCGGAACTAAGTATTCCTTCCGAAAATATTTTTGCCGATGTTCTTCCTCACCAAAAGGTTGATGTAGTCAAAAATTTACAACAAAAATCATTAGTCGCCTTTGTTGGTGACGGTATCAATGATTCACCTTCTTTGGCTCAATCAGATTTGGGTATTGCTATGGGTGGAGGGTCTGACATTGCCATCGAATCGGGTAATGTCGTTATTATGAATAACAAATTATCATCCATTCTCACCCTACGTCAACTGAGTCGTTCCACTGTTTCAAAAATTCATCAAAATTTTATTTATGCGCTAATTTATAATTTAATTTTAATTCCTGTTGCCGCCGGCGTATTATCTCCCTGGGGCCTAACCCTCCGCCCCGAGTTTGCCGCCGCCGCTATGTCCCTCTCTAGTGTATCCGTCGTCCTCAATTCATTGTCACTAAACTTATTTAAACCCGGGAAACATCTCCTTCTGGACTAAAGGTCTAATATAAATACTCTGTTGACAATTAAATCTAAATGGACATCTAAATACTATTAATTCATCTAGACTTTCTCTCTTACCATCAGGTTCAACTGTATTTTTCCCCATACACCATCCACATTCTTCTACTGCGTTTAGTGGACTAACTCTTTCACAACCCATTACAACAACACTCATAATCAGATTATATCAATTTATTGTTGACATAAACATATTTACCAACTACACTTGTAGTATATGATGAATTATTATTACTATCCCAATCATATGTTTTTTGGCGGTTTTGGTTTATTTTCCCTACTTTGGGATATTTTAATTATCTGGCTTTTTATCGCCATAATTCGTAAAATATTTTTCAAAACTAAATCAGAATTTAAAAATAAACCTCTCGAAATTCTCAAACGCCGTTATGCCAAAGGTAAAATCACCAAAAAGCAGTTTGAAGAAATGAAAAAAGATATTATCTAAATTTTGTATATAATAACTAAATAATATAATGTCAGACATATTTGAACAATCAATTCCTTATGATGATGAACAGAGTGCGGCTGAAAATCACAAAATAACTGAAGCTCAACTTAATTCCATTAATTATTTTAATAATGTTCTGATACCAACAAAGGCAATGGAACATGTCGACAAAAGTTTGCTTTCAGATCGAATTAAACAGGCACAGAAAGGATTTGATACGAATCAGGAAGTAGCACGTCAAGCTCGGGAAAAAGATCTTGCCTATTTTAATCAATCAAAAACATCAATTAAACCTAAAAATAAATCTTGGTGGAAAGAATTGCTTGGTTGGTAATTTTTATTTCCCAGCCGCATCAATTGCGCTTTGCATATCGGTAAAGCTATATGCTCCCGAAAAGTTAGTGGTATTGACATAAAAATCAGGTGTCCCTTGAAACCCAAATTGTGCCGCAATTGCCATATCGCTTGTCAATCGGCCATCATATTTTCCACTATCAATACATGCTTTCATTTCAGTTGGATTAACCGCATTTTTCAAAAAAGCCGCCAAATCACCAGATTTAGTTTTATCGTTTTTAACCGTAGTATTAAGCATTTCATAGCCAGCACTACTCATCAATAAATCATGAACTTCCCAAAATTTACCTTTTTCATTTGCACAATATTGGGCGACCGTCGCCAGTTCTCCATTACCATGACCATTGGCATATAACCACACAAAACCCGCCTTACCCTCATCAACCATTTTTCTCATTTCTACAACTGGAGCGACATAAGCCCCTCCATCAGCCTTTAATATAAATTGTTGACCCATTTTTTTGTTCAATTCACCATTTTTACCCGATGCTACATGACAAAAAGGACAACTGGGATCCGAAAATTCTACAAATAAAATTTTACTATCTTTGTTTTCAAAAGAAATATTTTTTCCATCAAACAAACTTTTAACTTGATCCATAGTCACTACTGGCTTTGTTGGTTGTTGTGCGCCGGTAGGAGTGGCCACAGTAGTTCCCAACACATTACTATTTTTTCCATAAAAATAACCACTCGTGCCTACTAAACCAACAATTGTTAATACAATTGCCATAACCCCACCAAAACTTATTTTTATTTCATTGTTTTTCATATTAATTAATAATATCATAATTACTACACCTGTAGTTATTTAAATTTATTTGTTACAATTTTATATGAAAAAATTATTATCTTTTTCTTTTTTGGA
>JAHFKH010000064.1 GCA_023245435.1 Candidatus Shapirobacteria bacterium
AAATTACAAAATAGGCAACAGCTTTGGGAACAAAAAACGACCCCCAAATTGGAAAAAATATAACAAACCAGGCCACAGCCCCAGGAATCATTTCGTAAAGGCGATACCTAGTGGACTTTTTATTCATATCGATATATTTCTTATTATATCAATTAAAATAGGGAGATGAAGTTGTTAAATATAATTAATAAAACTATAAAATACACCAATAGATTTGGGGCGAGACTGAATCTAAATCAATTATATTTTAGATTATTATCGAACAAAAAATACACTTTAAACGAAATAGAAAAAATAATTAAAAATTACGAATTACGAATTACGAATAAAAAAATTAATATAATAAATAAGAAGAAGATTAAATTGGCGAAAGATTTGGTAAAAAATCATTTGTCAAAATTTGGTGATATTTTGATGGTGGGAATAACCGGTTCGGTAGCGGCGGAAAATGCAAGAAAAAATGAAGATATTGATATATTGATAATTTGTAAAAGAGATACGTTGTGGTGGACTAGATTAAAACTTAGACTATATATAAAGCTTAAGAATATCCCCCACCGAAAATATGGTCAAAAAGAAAATGCCAATGATTTTTGTTTTAATTTGTGGATCGACGAATCAAATTTGATTGTTCCTAAATTAAAACAAAATCAAAAAAATGCCATGGATTTGATTTTGATGAAAAAAATATGGAGTAAAAATAATATTTATGAAAAGTTTATAAAGGAAAATAAATGGGCAGAAAAATATGTGGCAAATGGATACAATCAATTAAGAATTAAGAATTACGAATTACGAATTAATAGAGATAAAAATAGTATAATATCTAAAGGTTTAAATTATTTGGCCTTTATGGGGCAAATAGCCTATATTAGGCTAAAAGGGCCAGTTAAATTTATAAATTTGAGACAAGCATTTTTTCATAAATGAAAAAGATTATTATTGGCTTAGCAATCATATTGGCGGGGGGGATTTTGTTTGTGTCTATAATTAGAGCTAATTTAGAAACAGTGATGCTGGAAGAAAAAGAGGATCGAATTAGAGTGATGCCAGTTGATATTACAACTAAAAATGATAACGGAGAAATGATTAAAGCTGTATATTATTTGCCAAAAATTAAAATTTATCCCTCGAATATTTTGTATCCGATTAAAATTTGGCGAGATAATTTGTGGTTAGCTTTGGTTCGAGACCCGTGTGAAAAATCAAAATTACTAATGTTGATTGCGGATAAACAAATAGCAGAGGAAGACCAGATTTCGGCCGATGAAGCGGTTGATAAATTAATTGAGGCATGGGATTTATGTCCCAACAACAGAACTCAAATTAGTAGCGCGGCAAAAGCTTACAGACAAATAACGGGAAAGGTGAGAAAATACTTTTCAGCAAATGAAAAAATTGAAAAATTTATCGAAGAAAAAAAAGAAATCATTAATTAAAGGATTAATGATAGGTGGGGCTCTAATTATTGGGGGTATTTTGTGGATGCTTCGTGATTTACCAAATCCAAAAAAATTAAGCAGTAATGATTTTCCGGAATCATCACAAATTTATGATCGCAATGGCAAATTAATTTATGAAATATATGCCGAAAAAAGACGACAAGAAGTGCCACTGACTCAAATACCTCAAAAAATGATTGAGGCGACACTAGCAATTGAAGATGCAGGTTTTTATAGTCATTTTGGATTTGATTTAAGAGGAATTGTAAGAGGATTGTATCGAACAATAGTCGAAAGACGATTGCAGGGTGGATCGACATTGACCCAACAATTGGTAAAAAATGTATTATTGTCGCCAGAACGAACTTGGAGCCGAAAAATAAAAGAGGCGGTACTAACCATTGGAACTGAAATAATGTATAGTAAAAAACAAATTTTGGAAATGTATTTTAATCAAACTCCATACGGGGGAACTTTGTGGGGAATTGAAGCTGCTAGTACCGGAATTTTTAATAAAGATGTGGCTAATTTAAGTTTGGCAGAGATGGCATTACTAGCAGGTTTGCCAGCATCACCCTCAAAATATTCTCCTTTTACTCATCCTGATTTGGCAAAAACGAGACAAGAGCAGGTATTACTGCGAATGTGGGAATTAAAAATGATAACTAAAGAGGAATATGATGCAGCTAAAAATGAAAAACTAAATTATTATGTTAAAAAAGATAATTTGGAAGCGCCTCATTTTGTGTTTTATGTTAAAGAAAAATTAATAGAAAAATATGGAGCGAAAAAAGTAACTGAGGGAGGTTTAAAAGTTTTTACGACCCTTGATCTTGATATTCAAAATTATGCTCAAGAGGTGGTGTTTTCTGAAGTAGAAAAATTAAATAAATATAATGTGACAAATGGGGCAGCTTTAATTACAGAAAGTAAAAGCGGACAAATATTGGCAATGGTGGGGTCAAAAGATTTTTTTGCCAATGATATTGAAGGTAAATATAATATCACAACAGCATTGCGACAGCCCGGATCATCAATTAAACCACTAAACTATGCCGTCGGAATAGAATTGGGGAAAGTATCTGCAGCCTCACTTTTTTATGATGAAGCAACTTGCTTTAGTGTAGAAAATCAAAAACAATATTGCCCCACAAATTATGGAAATAAATATTATGGATTACAGAATTTACGTCAATCATTGGCCAATTCACTAAATATTGCCGCGGTCAAAATGATTAAAATTAATGGTTTGACTACTTTTGTAGCTTCTGCCTCAGCGATGGGAATTTCGACTTTTACAAATGCCGATAATTATGGATTGTCATTAACTTTGGGGGGTGGTGAAGTATATATGACTGATATGAATGTGGCTTTTGGGACATTGTCAAATATGGGCATAAAACAGGAATTGACACCAATTATTAAGGTGTTGGATAAAAATGATAAGGTTTTGGAAGAATATAAATATGTTCCGGGAGAAAGAAAAATTTCGGCAGCAACATCATTTATAATTTCACAAATTTTGTCAGACGATGGAGCTCGAAGTATGGTGTTTGGATCAGGATCAATGTTAAATATTAAAAAACATCCAGAGGTCGCAGTTAAAACTGGGACAACCAACGATTTGAGGGATAACTGGACAATAGGCTTTACACCTGATTATGTAGTCACAACTTGGGTAGGAAATAACGATAATTCAAGAATGAATGGAATTGTGTCAGGAACTTCGGGGGCAGCCCCAATTTGGAATAAAGTTATGACTAAATTATTAGAAAACAAACAAGTAAGAAAATTTTCTCAGCCAGCTGAGGTAGTGGGGATGACAGTGTGTAATTTAACTGGTCAATTACCACCCGATGGCGGATGTGATACTCATTTTGAATATTTTAAAAAAGAATTTGCTCCAACTTTGCATTTACCATTAAGAAATAATATTTTAATTGATAAAACGACGATGAAAGTAGTCAAAGAAGGTGATAATAATCCAAATGCAGAATGGCAAGACCATGCCAGTATAGTTGACGCCAGTGGACAGTGGGTATGCTTAGATTGCCCAGTCACAGAACCAACCCCAACACCATGATTAAAAAAATATTAATTGATATTGGTAAACCAATTTATTTACTTTTAAAAAAATTGGTCGAGTTAACAGTAAATATACTTAAATCATTAAATATAATAATTTATAAATTTATTATTTTATTTAAAAAAATAAAAAGCAAATTTGATTTGTCAAATAAATTTAATGATATTTTTTTGAAGAAAATAGAAAAGAAGAAATACGTCAAAGAAATAACGAAAGAGATAAAGGTAAGGCCAGTAATAAAAATAAAAATCAATAGAAATAAATTTTATATTGGTTTTTCGATAGTAGTCATATCAATATCCTTATTTTGCTCATGGTTTTATTTTTCAATTTTAAAAA
>JAHFKH010000019.1 GCA_023245435.1 Candidatus Shapirobacteria bacterium
CCCCAACGATCCGGTTTAAAACCTGCACCAGCAGCGCGATCGTGACCACCACCAATATTTAATTTTTCCACAATTGCACGAACATTTACCGAGTGTGGAAGCGAGCGCATAGAAACACTAATTTCGTGTCTTTTGGGTGTGGCTATAAATCCCCAACTATAATTATCAATAATTCTCAAATAGTCTGACATATAAATTTGAGCAGCTTCACTGGTATCGGCATCTGAATAACCATTAGCTTTTAAAAAATCTTTGTCAACATAACTGTATTGGTAACTCAATTTATTTGGCATATCAACAAATTTTGTATTATCAATATATTCCTTAACAATAGCAAAAACTGATTTTCTTATTTTTGAATAACTGGCCTTGAAATCTTGGATTTCTATGTTTAAAATTTTGACTAGTTTTTTGACATTATCAAAGGTGTGGAGTTGATTTGGTTTTAAATAGTTAAAAGTTCCAGTATCACCAAATATTCCCATTAATAATATTTCTGCGAGTGACTTGGATATTTTTTCACCTTTGTATAGTACATCCAAAACCATTTCCGAAGCAGAAGTTGCATTTTTGTCGAGATAAATTAAATCAAATTTGTCGACGGGGGAACTGTGATGGTCTAGACATATTTTTTGACAACTATGACTAACAATGTTGGCTGGTTGGCGTGAAAAACGACTATATTGACTACCATCAACCATAATTAGTAATTTAGTATTACCCAGTTCGTTGGCTAAATCGTTTACATACTCAACTTTGTCGTAATTTTTGAAAACCTTATATCGATTGTTGCCAGTACCCATTATTTTCATTGATACTGATTTGTCGGGGTATTTTTCTTTAATAAAGTCATACACTGCCAATAATGAAGCGATGGCATCGTCGTCAGGAGAATAATGAGTGGTAACAATAATTCGTTTAGAATTTTTTACAAGGTCTAAAAACTCGGATTTTACTTCTTGATTGGTCATTGCCATGGGTAATTATAGCAATTAGATAGAAGAAAAGATTTTCAGGTAAGTTTAGGCCTTTGAAAATTTTTCCAGACTTTCTCTTGAAAAAAGTGGGGTTGATCCCTCTTTTTTGGGAGCGTTGTTTAGTATACGTTCAGCTTCTGCCACCATTTCTTTCATTAGACTGATTTGTTCATCCTTTGATATTTCAGGATCTTTAGGCTGGTAATTTCCGTCTTGCGGTATCTGATTTAAATTTAATGTTTGAGTCATATTGTATTATAAGATATATGTAATCAATATACAAGTGCTTGGGATTATTTATTTATTATGTATATATCTAGAACTGTCGTATTGTTAGGGGTGGTGATGGTTTTGATTTTGGTTAGTTTGTGCTCAACCGCTTGATCTGGTGAGATTGATAACCTATCGGAAACGATAAAATCATATCTTGATAAATCTTCTACCCAATTTAATGACTTAAAAGTTAAGTTGGAATAACTATATATATTGGGAATAGTAGGAGCAGAATAATAGTTTTGAATTTTATTTTGATAAGGCAAATTTAAATAAAATAAAGGCAAAATATAGGTTCGAGAATTGCGAGTGTTATCGATTAAATACTTTTTATTTGGAGTGTCTAAAATAATTTTTGATAATTGCTCATATCCATAATCCCAAGCTTGGGCATTAATTTTGGGCAATAGTATAAAATAACTACGAAAAAGTAAAAGGAGGGAATATAAAAATAAAAATATATTTAAAAATAAATTAGTTGATAGACCTAAAGAAATAATTATCATTAAAGGAAATAATGTAGGTAGAGCCCGTTGGATTGAAATAAATTCACCTGAAAGTGAAGCGGGAATTAGGGAACTAATAAACCAAAGGATTATAAATTTTTTATATTTTTTATCTAAAGTGATTAATTTTTTTATGCCAAAAAATAGAGGAATTATCATCCACCAATAAAAAACTGATGTTGAGGGAATTTGATGTTGAAGATCAATATCGGGTAAATTAAAAAATAATGATTTGGGTGAAAGATAGTTAATAATTTGGTAAATAAAAAACTTTAACGATAAATTGTTGTTTTTTATCCAAAATGAATTGGTAAATATCATTAAAATATTTGGAATTTGAGTGATAAGTAAAAATATAATCGGTTTAATTTTTATTTTTTTGAAAATAATTAGATAACCAAATAGAAATAGTGGAGCTAAATAACGCTGGGTATGGGAAGCATAAGTAGATAAGCTAATTAAAAATAATCCCAAATATGATATTTTAGATAAATTTTTTAACAAAAAATAACAACCAATATTAAATAAGGTGGCGGCAAACATTACCTCGTAACCAAGACGGCTATTAAATACCGTCCAGGGAATAATGGCGTAAAACACAGTTCCAACTAGAGCATTTTTTGAAAAAATACTAAGTATTTTATAAAAGAAATAAACAGAGATGGTACCACTAATGGCAGATAGTAATCGGAGGGCAAAGGGATTGAGGCCAAATATTTTTATAAACGGGATTATTAAATAGACGAATAAGCCGGGGGTATAGGCATTAAAAAAACGAAAATATATAGGATATGACTGGCCATACTCATCGACCCCGCGACTCATAATTAAATTTGCATTTACACCGACAGTGGCTTCGTCAACATAAACCGATGAGGGAATGGTTGATAGTTTAAAAGTGTAAAGAAAAAAAGAAAAAATTAAAATTAATAATAGAGCTATTTTATGTTTCACACGAATAGAATGAAATAATATTGACAATAAATGGCAGTAACAGTAATGGTCCATATTTGCCATCAGTGCCAATAAAAGCTAATAAGACAATTGAAATAATTAGCAAATTTAAAAATGTTTTATTTGATGATTTAATTAATTTAATAAGACCAAAAATAAAAGGGATGAATAAAATTGTAATAAAATAATTTTTAAAATAATTAACAAAATCAAAGCAATTAAAAATATTTTGACGAAAACGATAAAATAATGGCGATTCTATTTTGTTTTCGACGATGTTGCCTATTCTAAATAAACTCGGTGGATAGGAATCGAGATTTTGTTGATGTAAAAAATTTTGATAACCGGAAAATTCAAGGTTGGATTGAATTCGAGTTGAGTAAATTTGAAAGATAAATAGTAATATATAACCAAAAATTACGATATATTTGTTTAAATATTTGTTGAGATATAAAAAGATTATTAAGGAAAATAAAGAAATAGGAAAAGGTAAATAGATGATTGAAACCAGAAATAAAATAATTGACAGAATCTTTGGCACAAATTATTTTAACATTTGAGAATTATTTGGATATAATATGATTATTAATAATTTAAATTAAAAAATGACAGGAAGAACACATAAAGAAACTATGGAAATAATTAGAGATGCTGCTAAAAAAATTGGGGATCTTTTTGGAAAAAGTGAAGAAGGGACAGTGTCACAGGAAGGAACTAAAGGATTTCATGTTATTCCCAAACCAGACGCTCATCCAACAGGCGGAACTGGACCAAAAAACAATGATGGTAGTGGATATAAAGCCGAAGAATAATAAAGATTAGTTTTAGTGATATTGTATATACCTATTTGATTTTTATTGATGTATTTAGGTATATCAATATATTTAGAAGATATTAGAAGGTGTCCGATTTTGTTTTTTTAGTGCAGGTAAAATAGTAGCTAATAAAATTAATATTCCCCCAAAATATACTTCAGGTTTTAAAATTTCGTTAAAAATTAGATAGCCAATTATTGATGCAAACACTAATTCCAGTGGTAAAATTAAACTTCCTTTTTGTGCTTCAACTGTCTTAAAACCTTTAATTAAAAAATAAGTTGCAGTTAAGTTGGCAAACGCAAAGCCGATTAACCACAGCCATGGTGACAGATTTGATGCAGGTGGGAGTCTTTCCTGATTAATAAAGCTACCAATAAGTCCAATAGCTAGCGACGAAGAACTATCTAATACAATCATTTGTAATTCTGGATATTTACCAGAGACCTTTTTTGAAAGAGTGTTCCAAAAGCCGATAAGTAAACCTGTAATTAACGATAAAACTACATAAATATTTGTTATCAATGTTAAATCTGAGTGATAAATAAAAAACAATCCAATAAACACCATCAGAAGTGAAAATAATTTAATTATACTGAATGATTCTTTAAAAAATATTTTACCGGAAATTATTCCGCCAATGATCATGGTTGAATAGTAAAGAAAATAATTTGTTCCTATTGGAAGATGGTTAAAGGCAATAAAAGAAAAAATCGGTTGAAAGCTACATGGGATAATCCATATTAAGAACCATTTAATGTCTTTTTTATCAATTTTTTGCCAAATAACGGTTTTATTGATAAAAAATATAGATATAATTAGTATGACAAAAATGTACTTAAAAAGACTTTGGGAAAATGGTAAAAAAGCATTGGTAGAACGGTAAAACCAACCATAAGATGCATAAATAATTGTTGAGATTATCAAATATAAATATCCAATTGGTCTGTGTTTCATTTCTTATTTTTAACTTAAAGCTGGATAGTGACAATGCTTCCATTTAATTGGTTTTCCTTTTGCGTCAGTTTTACCGCACCAACAGGGATCGTTGCGACCAAGAGTTTTACCAGTGACAACTGTTTTTGGTGTTGATGAAACGTTATTTTCGTCAACTAATTCTCCCCTACCTTCGGTTATATTTTGAGGAATGTTGGTTGGAGTAGCAGTTGGTTCGAGACGGAAAAGCATTCGGGATAAATTTGATTCAAATTTGGCCATTAAATTTTGAAACATTTCAAAACCTTCTTTACGATATTCAATTAAGGGATCTTTTTGGGCATAACCACGAAGACGAACACCATCACGTAGGTCATCTAAAGCTGTTAAATGATCAACCCAAAGTGGATCGAGAGTTTCGATTATGGCATAAGCAATAATATCGTTACCAATATTTTCTCCAAAAAATGTTTGGCGTTGCGACCATTGGTCGAGTAATAAATTTAATAAAAATTCTGATTTATTGTCTACGGCCTCAATTTTTTTCTCGAGTTCTTGTCGATCATGTGGTGACATAGGTAAAATTTCGGAAAATTCGAGAGCCATCATTTCGGGAGTACTTAAAGGGTTGGCGATTCTTTCAGTTTCTTTGGTAAGAATTTTTATTATTTCTTGATAATTTATTTTAGGATTTTCTTTGGCTTGTTGAAGAGTATTATCGCGTAACGAATAAATTATTTTACGTTGTTTGTTGATAACATCATCATATTCAACCAAACTTTTTCGAGTATCAAAATTATAACCTTCAACTTTGACTTGAATTTGCTCTAAAACTTTGGAAACTAACGGATGAGTTAATGCCTCGTTTTCGGGCATATTGAATCGAGTCATTAAAGCAGAAATATTTTCGCCTCCAAAAATGCGCATTAAATCATCGTCTAGAGCTACATAAAATTGGGAAAAACCTGGATCACCTTGACGCCCTCCTCGACCACGGAGTTGATTGTCAATGCGGCGTGATTCGTGACGCTCAGTACCGATAACAAATAAACCACCAAGTGCTAGCACTTCGTCGTGTTCTTTTTGCCAGGTGGCTAAAGGTAATTGGTCCTTGGGACCACCTAGCACTATATCAACACCACGTCCGGCCATATTGGTAGCAACAGTGACAGCACCTTTACACCCAGCACGAGCAATAATTTGGGCTTCAGATAAATGATTTTTGGCATTTAAAACTTGATGAGGAATGCCTTTATTTTTTAACATCGAAGAAATAATTTCATTTTTTTGAATGCTAGTAGTACCAATTAAAACCGGTTGACCTTTGGAATGTAAATCAGAAATAGTTGAAGCAATAGCGGCATATTTTGCTCTTTGATTTTTATAAATCAAATCTTGAGCATCGATACGAGCAACATCACGATGAGTGGGAATAGTGATAACATCGAGATTATAAATTTTTCTAAATTCTTCGGCTTCAGTAGCCGCAGTACCAGTCATACCAGCTAATTTGTCGTAAAGACGGAAATAATTTTGAAAAGTAATAGTGGCCCAAGTTTGAGATTCTTGTTGAACTTTGACATTTTCTTTGGCCTCTACGGCTTGATGAAGACCATCTGACCACCGTCGTCCGTTCATTAAACGGCCAGTGAATTCATCAACAATAATTATTTCATCTTCTTTAATGACATAGTCCTTGTCTTTGTGAAATAAAGTTTGAGCTTTGATGGCATTTTCAATATAGTGAATAGTTTCAAAAGATTCTTCGTATAAATTACCAACATTTAGAATTTTTTCAACTTTACGAATCCCAAATTCAGAAAGGGTGGCGCTTTTTGATTTTTCATCAATAATATAATCGGTTGATTGTAACTGCTGGGCAATTTTGGCAAAAGTATAATATTTGTCGACAGGTTGATTGTTGGGTGAAGAAATAATAAGTGGAGTTCGAGCTTCATCAATTAATACAAAATCAACTTCATCAACTATGGCAAAATTAAAATTTGGCCGCTGAACTTTTTGGTCAAAATTTTTGACCATGTGATCGCGTAAATAATCAAAACCAAATTCATTGTTGGTGCCGTAGGTTATATCGGCCAAATAGGCTTCGCGACGATTGATTGGTTTTAAATGTAAAAGACGAGTGTCAACTGAGTCAACTGAGCTAGTAAATTCTGGATCTAAAACAAATGATTCTTCGTGGACAATGGCAGACGTTGTTAACCCAAGCATTTTTAGGGCACGAGGATACCAACCGGCACCAACTCGGGTAAGATAGTCGTTGGGGGTAATAATATGAACTCCAAGGCCAGTGAGAGCATTTAAATAGGCAGGGAAAATAACAGAATGGGTCTTTCCTTCACCAGTGCGTTGTTCGGCAATAGAACCACGATGTAAAGTGATAGCGGCCATTAACTGTACATCGTAAGCTCGTTCGCCAATGGTGCGAAAAATAGCTTCACGACAAACAGCATACGCTTCAGGTAAAATATCATCTAATTTTTCGCCTTTGGCAAGACGTTTTTTAAATTCATTTGTTTTATCTGATAAGTTTTTATCAGAAAGTTTTTTAATAGAATCTTCAAATGAATTTATTTTATTAACAATTGGTTTGAGTGAATCAATTGATTTTTTATTTTCGTCGAAAAATGATTTTAAAAAAGAAAGCATATAGTTGATTATATCGTAAAAATGCAACCCCCCTGCCTCGATAAATCGAGACAGGGATGGGGTGGCTCCTCTAGCTAATTGATTTTATACTGGAAAAACCAGTAAGGGGAATGAGGCATTTGGGAATATTGATGGAACCATCGGCTGTTTGAAAGTTTTCAAATATAGCATTAACAACGCGATCAGAAACAGCAGTTGAATTTAAAATATGAACAAGTTTATTTTCACCATTAATTTTTACTTTAGTATTTAACCGTCGAGACTGATAATCACCACAATTACTACATGATCCAGTTTCTTTGTAAACATTTAATCCAGGAAACCAAGTATTGATATCGTACATTCGACGATTTGGTTGTGGTAAATCACCAGTACAACAATTCACAACTTGATAATGGAGACCAAAATCTTGAAGGATTTCTTCTTCAATTGCCAATAATTCTAGCTGCATGGCATCAGAAATTTTATAGTCGGGGAGAGTGAAAACATTCATTTCAACTTTATTAAAATGATGTAGTCTTAACATTCCCGACATATCTTTACCATATGTCCCAGCTTCTCGCCTAAAACAAGGCGAATAATTGACATATTTAATGGGAAATATTTTTGAATCTAAGGTTTCATCAGTATGATAAGGAACAACTGAGTGTTCGGATGATGATATAAAAATTAAATCGTCTTCGGGGATTGAATAATATGCTCCCATTAAATTTTTATTGCTGGTGTAGGCACAATTCCACTCAGTTTTGGTTTTGACCATCAGAGGTGGTAACATAGCCCCAAAACCTTTGGCAGTAATTTTTTGCATGGCATAAAACATAACTGACATTTCCAAAATTGCACCTTGGTTTTTGTAATAGCCAAAACGGGAACCAGAAATTTGACTGGCTTTTTCTTTGTCAATTATATTTAATTTTTCACCTAATTCCTGGTGTTCAAGTGGTTTAAAATTAAATTCTGGTTTTTTTCCTACAGTCTTAATAACGACATTATCACTGTCATCTTTACCAATTGGGACATCAGGCGCACAAATATTAGGAATTTCATCTAAATATGGGAATTTTTCAACATTATTGGATTGTAATTTTTCCTCGGCTTTTTTTAATTCTTCTTTTATTTTTGTAGCATTTTTTAGTTGTTCGTCGCTTGGTTTACCTTTTATTTCTTTACTAATTTTATTTTGAGAAGCTCGTAGTTCTTCAACATTTTTTAATAATTGTAATGCAACTGTATCGAGTGAAATAATTTGATCAACTATTTTTGGGTCTTTGCCACGATTTTGTAAACTTTTTTTGACTAAATCTGGCTCTTTTCTAATTAAATTTATATCGATCATTGATGTGATAGTCTAGCGCAAAAAAATTGAAATTATAATGTATCAAAACCCCTCAGTCTCGCTTTGCTCGACAGCTCCCCTTGACAGGGGAGCATAAATATTTTTTTATAAATTTATTTATAACCCAATTTCTGATGCAATTGATTGCATTGAGGTCAAACAAATTTCAATGAATTTTTCGATGGGTAAATTTAAACCATTAGGATCCATACATTGGGCCACTTCGTTACGACGGGTTCCGGCGGCAAACTTTGGTTCTTTTAAAAATCTTTTTAAAACAGAAGAGACTTTGACTGACGATAATTTGCGGTCAGGATAGACGAAGGCAACAGCAGTAATTAAACCAGTTAATGAATCGGCACAATATATTGACCATTTGGCCTTAGAGTCCATCTTTATATTTTGACTACCATCGTGGGCGAGAATTATTTGTTGAATGGTGTCATTAATTTCTAGCCCATATTTGGCCAAAACTTCCTTGGTTTTTAATGGGTGTTGTTCTTTGGTATCACCGGCAAAATCGATATCGTGAATTAATCCAGCCATCCCCCATTCCTCACGAGTAGGCTCAGAAGTGTCCAATAAATTATTTTCTTTAAAATAATCATAAAGGCCCAACATACAGGCTTCTAAAGATAGTGAATGATTATAAATATTATTTTCTAAATTACTTTTTACCGCATCTTTAAATTTTTGATGATCCATAAAATCAATTAATAATTAAAAATTACGAATTACGAATTGTTTGTTAACTTAATATATTTAAATAATTTTCAATGGCAATAAATTGATTACTTAATTCTTCTTTTACGATGTTTAAAGATACACAATTTTTCTTTTCATTAAATTTGGCTTTAAGTAAAGGTATTAAATCGTAGTCTGGCATGGATCGGAAATATCGAAGAGTGTAAAACATTCCCTTAACTGAGGCAAAACGATAACAATCTGAATTACAAACAATTTCTGATTCAATCGAATAAAATTTTTTAACACCATGGTGTTCTTTGACACAAGCTAAAACATTTTCTTTTCCTCAACTGTAATTTCATTGTCTAAATCTAAAAGTTCTTTTGCTTTATCAAAACACATTTGAATGTGGTCTGGTAATCTATTTTCTTTGATAGCCACACCAATTACGCAATCCATCAATAATGTTCCAAGTAATACAATATTTTTATCTGCTTTTAAATTATTCGCCAATCTTCGTCCTGTTTCATTAGCAATTAGCTGATGTGTTTCCATTGGTCCATCAATTTCGGCAAATTCTTGAACTTTGGAAATTAGATTTCGAGAAATCATTTATTTTTTACAAATTTGTTTACGGGTTGACCGATATGAGCTGCTAATTGATTGTTGAGAATATATATACCACTATGGTCGTCGCCAAGGCCAAGCTCACGAGCGGAACAAAGCATACCAAATGATTCGGTACCTCGAAGTTTGGCTATTTTTATTTCCATAGCATTGTGTTCATCATTAAAAACTTGAGCTCCGATGACAGCCACAGGAACAATATCACCAACAGAAATGTTATTGGCACCACAAACTATTTGTAAAACTTCAGTACCAATATTTACTTTACAAACATGTAATTTATCAGCATTTGGATGATTTTCTAATTCAATTATTTCTCCAATAATTATTTTGTCGGAGGCTAATCCGATTCCGGATGAGATTGCTTCGTCGTTTGAAGCTCCTCGCAATGACGAATCCTTTTCCTCACGCATTGCTGGGAATAAAATAACATCTTTAATGGTGGGAGAGTCGGTTAAAAATTGGGTAAATCGATCAATACCCATACCCCAACCAGCGGTCGGTGGCATACCGTATTCGAGGGCACGAATATAATCGTCATCCATTTGCATGGCAGTTTGAGCACCTTTTTTCTCAAGAGCAACCTCGTCTAACCATCGATCTTTTTGATCCTGAGGGTCATTTAATTCGTTATAAGCCTTTAATAATTCAGCGCCACAAGCTAATAATTGAAAAGAAGCAATTTTGTCGGGATTATCGGCTTTTCGTTTGGCCAGGGCAATCATCTCGGAGGGATAATCAGTTATGAAAACTGGACCAACAATTTCAGGTCTAACAAATTCTTTGTACAATGCATCAAAATGAGCTCCTAGTCCGACGACACCAGTTAAATCTAATTTGAGATTTTTATTTTTTAATTCTGTTTTAAACTGTTCTTCGGTTTTAATTTTATCAATATCAATATCTATTTTTTCAAATATCACATCACGGAAAGTTTGACGTTTAAACGGTGGGGTAAAATCTAATTCTTTGCCTTGAAAACTAACTGTTAATGAATTCTTCACTGTTTTAATAACTGTTGATACTAATTGTTCTGTTAATCTCATTAATTCGTCATAATCAACGTAAGCCCAATAAAATTCAACTTGAGTAAATTCGGGGTTATGAAAACGAGATACTCCTTCGTTTCGGAAATCTTTTGAAACTTCGTAAACTTTTTCAAGTCCACCAACAATTAATCTTTTTAAATACAATTCGTCGCTAATACGTAAATACATTTCTTGATCTAACTCATTGTGATGAGTAATAAATGGTTTGGCACTAGCTCCTCCATAAATTGGCTGAAGGATAGGAGTTTCGACTTCCATAAAACCATGTTCATCTAAAAACTTTCTCATAGTGGATAAAATAAGACTACGAGTTTTAAAAATCTCACGTGATTGTGGGTTGACGATTAAATCGACATAACGTTGACGATAACGTTCTTCGACGTCAGTTAAACCATGAAATTTTTCGGGTAAGGGACGTAAATTTTTGGCTAAAATTTGAAAATCGGAAACACGAATAGTAGTTTCGCCAGCGGTAGTTTTAAAAACCTCACCACTTGCCGAAATTATGTCGCCGAGATCAAACAATTTAGTTTGATCCATTTTCTCGTTTAAAGTATTTTGTTCAAAAAAAAGTTGGATTTTACCTGACAAATCGTGTAAATCAGCAAATAATATTTTGCCGTGGCCACGAAGTAATAAAATACGACCAGCAACTGTGACTGATTGATTTTCCAAATCTAGTGCTTGGGCTGTGGTTTGACGAGAAGCTAAATTTGGTTGAGGATAGGCATTGGCTATTTTTTTTAATTCCTCAAGTTTATTTTTTCGTTGATTAATTAAGTCAGACATGACTTATTTTACAGTATTTTAGTTAATTGAAATGATTTTGTATGTTAGCTTGCCAACTGGAGCTTCAATTTCAAATTTTTGACCAATTTTTTTGCCCAAAAGGGCGATGCCTAAAGGTGATTGATCGGAAATTTTGTTGGTAGTTGGATCGGATTCAAATTCGGAAACAATTTGAAATTCCTTTTTAGTTTTACCCGCTATTTCAACTTTGATAGTGGAGCCAACAGTGACGTTAGTTTTAGAGTTTTTGCCACTAATTATTTCGACATTGGCCAATACTTCTTCGTAACCGGAAATTTTGTCGTTAACAACCTCTAATTCGGCTTTTAATTGAGAAGCTAGTCCATCCTCGCCAGATTCGTCGGGTTGGGCGACTTCTTCAAGTCGATCAACTAGCTGATTTGCCTTAAGGTTGAGCATTTCTAGCTCCTGCTTTAACTTATCGAAACCTTCTTGAGTTAGTTGTTGTTTAGTCATATGTTATAGTCGTTTATGTTAGACTAGAAGACATAAAATGTCAAATTTAGATTTAAATAAAAAGCTAGATTTCACGGATGAAAAGGTCAAATTAGCTTTAGATTTTGCAACAGAAAAACACAAAGGGCAATTTCGCGAGTCAGGTGATGAATATATTACTCACCCGGTCTGGGTAGCCAGTGTAGTGGCTCAATTGGGTGTGGGCCAGGAGGCGGTAATTGCGGCATTATTACATGATTGTTTGGAGGTAACTAACACGACAGTAGATGAGTTGGCAGATGTTTTTGGTGATGAAGTAGCACTACTAGTTTCGGGATTAACTGACGTAAAACATAAAACAAGTGGAATAGACATTCAACAAACAAATATTGAAGTGTTTCGCCGATTTTTATTTTCATCAGTTGATGATGTTAGGGTTTTGGTAATTAGATTGGCGGATAAATTACATAATGGTTTGACGATTAAATATTTATCAAGCGATAGACAAATTAGTTATGCTAAAAGAGTTTTTGGAATATATGCCCCAGTGGCAGAATATGTGGGTTTGCATTATTTTAAAAGATTGTTAGAAGATATTGCTTTTAAAATTCTGTATCCTGAAGAGGCAAATAATTTAGAGTCTGAATTAAAAAAGTCGGAGAATGCTGATGAAATTGCTTTGAAAAAAATTACAGGAGAGATAATTCATTTGTTAAACTCAAATCGAATTTCGGGTTACGAAGTTTCCAGCCGGGTAAAAGGCCTATACAGTAGTTATTTAAAAATTAAAAAGAGAGGCTGGTCACGGTTAAAAGATGGTGTAGGGGTAAGAATAATTGTCAAAAATGTAGCTGATTGCTACACAGTTTTGGGGTTATTACATGCTAAATACCAGTATTTACCTGATCATTTTGACGATTATATTTCTAAACCAAAACCGAGTGGTTATAGGTCAATTCAAACCACAATTAATTTGGGTAAGGGTCTGACTGCCGAAATTCAAATTAGAACTTTTGAAATGCACGAATTTAATGAGTTTGGTCCAGCTTCACATATTGCCTATAAAATGAGTAAAAATACTAACAAAGGGCAAGGGTTGGAATGGGTAAAAGATTTGGTGATGTGGCAAAAAAATGATGAAAAGGTAAATAATTATAAAATATCGGTATTGTCAAAATATATTTATGTGTTTACCCCCAAAGGAGACACGATTCAGCTATTGACGGGAAGTACTCCGATTGATTTTGCCTATAGAATTCATAGTGGAATTGGTGATCGATGTTGTGGAGCAAAAATTAATAATAAAATGGCAAAAATTAGTGATGAATTAAAATCGGGTGATTTGGTGGAAATTTTGACAACTAATAAGAATAATGTCAATAAAGATTGGTTGACAATTGCTAAAACTTCGGCGGCTAAGGAAATGATTAGAAAAGCGATTGGTCTGACGACATAAGAGTTTTACGATAACGATTAGCAAAACGGTGGGCTTCGTTGCGCAAGTTTTTTAATAAATTTAAAGCAGAAGAATTGGCAGGCAAATTTATTTCAATAAATTTATTGTTATTTTTTATAATTATAGTTTCAAACTTTTTGGCAAGACCAATTGATTTTGAAAATATTGGATAAATGGATGAGATTTGGGGTTTGCCACCGTCGACAATAATTAAGTCAGGAATACCCCACTGCCGGTGTTGTAATCGGCGATAGACAATTTCCCGAATCATAAAAGAATCATTGGCCAACATCTCCCCACGAGATTGCTTCGCATAGCCTCGCAATGACGTATTTCCAATCTTAAATTGACGATATTGAGAATGGTCGGGTTTGCCATCGATGGCGACAGTCATTGATCCGACAAAATATTTGGTGCCAAACTGGGATATATCGTAACACTCGATTCGATTTAATTTATTTATTTTTAAGTAAGGTGACAAGGTCGTTTTTAACTCTAAAATTGCTCGGGAAGAGATATCATCGCCTAAATTAATTTCGGTAAATAAGTCAGATATATTTTTCCATCCATTGACAACATAATCTAGTGAATCAATTTGATTTTTAATAAATAATGATTGCTCATATTTTTGTAGTTTTGAATATGTAATCATTTCGGTCAATAATTGACGTCGAAGAAGGCCGAATTTTCCATTTAATATTTTTTTAATTTTGTTTATAGTTTTTTTATATAAAGCTATTGAAACATTTGGACCAGGACATAAATTTAAATGACAGTATAAACACTGTGTTTTGCCGTGTTTTTTGGTGTAATATGGGAAAATATGGCGAATAGTTTTTAAAAGACTATTAACATCATGACCAGAAGGAAATGGGCCAAAGTTGTCGGCGTTGGTAGGTAAATTTGATTTGTGGGTACTATATATAATAGGTAATGAATCATGAGTAACCACGATGTATAAATATGAGCGGTCATCACGCATTAAAGAATTGTATTTTGGAAGATGTTTTTTAATGAGAGATGATTCTAAAATTAGGGCTTCAATTTCACTGCCAACGACTTGGGTTTCAATACTATCAATTTGAGAAACCAGAGTTTTAGTTTTAGGACCCAGGGCATCATCGCGTAAAAAATATTGGGAGACTCTTTTTTTTAAATTTATGGCCTTGCC
>JAHFKH010000065.1 GCA_023245435.1 Candidatus Shapirobacteria bacterium
TGATTCTAAAATTAGGGCTTCAATTTCACTGCCAACGACTTGGGTTTCAATACTATCAATTTGAGAAACCAGAGTTTTAGTTTTAGGACCCAGGGCATCATCGCGTAAAAAATATTGGGGGACTCTTTTTTTTAAATTTATGGCCTTGCCGACATAAATTATTTCACCTAATTTATTGCGATAAATATAAATCCCGGGAGAATTTGGTAAATTTTTTAAATCGATCATTATATTTGGGCTTTGGCTAGCAAAGCCCCTACATTAAATCTTAACTAATTTTTTTAAATATTGGCCGGTGTAGGATTTTTTGCAAGCGATGATGTCCTGTACAGTGCCACTGGCGACGAGTTCTCCGCCCCTATCTCCACCCTCGGGGCCCATATCAATAATCCAATCAGAATTTTTGATGACATCCAAATTATGTTCAATAACTACAACTGTATTACCCATATCAACTAAACGGCGCAAAACTTTAATTAATTTATCGGTATCGTAAAAATGTAAACCAGTAGTGGGTTCATCTAAAATATATAAAATTTTGCCATCAATTTTTTTGACTAATTCTCGGCTAATTTTTAATCGTTGTGACTCACCACCGGACAAGGTATTGCTGGGCTGACCTAATTTTAAATAACCCAAACCAACTTCACGAATAGTGGCAATTTTGCGTTTAATTGAATTAATGTTACTAAAAAAATCAGCAGCTTCATCAAAAGTTAAACCTAAAATTTCATTAATATTTTTACCTTTGTAATTTACTTCCAAAGTTTCCGGTTTAAATCGAGTACCTTGGCATTCATCACATTTGACATAAATATCGGGTAAAAATTGCATCTCTATTTTTAATTGACCCTGACCTTGACAAGCTTCACAACGACCACCCTTGGTATTAAAAGAAAAACGACCGGCATTAAAACCCCTGATTTGAGATTCGGTTGTTTTGGCCATTAGTATCCGAATGTCATCAAATATTTTGGTATAGGTGGAAGGATTGCTTCTTGGGGTTCTACCTATGGGAGATTGATCGACTAGCAGCACATCTTTTAAATGTTCGCATCCGGTTATTTTGTCAAATTCACCAATTGTGCCATAATATGCGCCCAAAGTGGCCTTGCGTACACCACCATAAAGAGTGTCATGAACCAGAGTTGATTTACCAGAACCAGAAACTCCGGTAACAGCCGTTAAAGTGTTGAGGGGAAATTCAACAGTAATGTTTTTTAAATTCCACTGACGAGCACCGGTAATAGTTATCAGTTTAGAGTTACGAGTTAAGAGTTCAGATTTGGTCAAAGAAACTATTTGTTTTTTGCCGGACATATATTGTCCGGTTAAACTTTTTTTATTTTTTAAAATTTGCTCAACAGTCCCCTCTGCCACTATTTCACCACCATGTTGACCGGCTAATGGACCAAAATCGATAATGTGGTCAGCATGACGAATAACATCTTCATCATGTTCGACGACTACAACAGTATTGCCCAATTCTTTTAGTTTTTGTAATGTAGCAATTAAACGATCATTGTCGCGAGAATGAAGACCAATAGTTGGTTCGTCTAAAATATAAAGAACGCCGGTTAATCCAGTTCCAATTTGGGAAGCCAAACGAATACGTTGTGATTCACCTGAAGATAAAGTTCCTGCTTCACGTTCAAGGGATAAATAATCAAGACCAACAGCCAGTAAAAATTCGAGACGAGAATGAATTTCACGCTGAATTGATTCTAAAATATTTTTTTCTTGAGCTGAAACTAAATCAGATGATAATTTATTGACCCAATCAAAAAAATTAATAATGGGTAGATTGCAAATTTGAGAAATATTTTTGCCTGTGATGGTGACAGCTTGGGCATCAGAATTCAGTCGAGTACCTAAACATAAAGGACATTTTTCTTTGATCATATAATGTTCCAATTCTTCCCTAACAGTTTCAGAAGTGGAGGAAAAATATTTTTGTTCTAAAAATTTGGCTTTCCATTCAGGGAATTTAGATCGATCGATTTGAAATTTTGAACCTAATCCTTTGCATTCAGGACAGGCACCTTGAGGTGAATTAAAAGAAAATAGACGTGGCTCGAGTGTGGGCATGGATAAATTACAAACAGGACAGGCAAAATTTTCAGAATATAAAGTATCTTTAAAAACTTTCGGGTCTAAAGGAAATTCAAAACTATTATCAATAATTTTACTAAAATAACAAAGTCCGTTACTAAATTTTAAAGCTTGTTCAACGCTGTCAACTAAACGAGAATATAATTCATCTTCATTTTTTAATGATTCTCGGGTAACTGAAACTCGATCACATACCAAATCAAGATTATGTTTGTTGGTTTTAATTAATCCAAAATCTGAATATAAATCAATTAATTTTCCATCGGCTCGAATATATTTAAAGGCTTGTTTTTTAACATTGTCAATTAATCCATGAAAATCACCGGTTTTGTTGACAACCATAGGGGCTAAAATTAAAAATCGATAGGGAGATGAGTCGATTTCTTTTTTAACAATATCCATAATTTGAGTCACAATTTGACGGCTGGTTTGAGGCATAACTTCACGACCACAGTTAGGACAGTGTTGATGGCCAATGCGAGCAAAAAGTAAACGCAAATAATCATAAATTTCGGTGACGGTACCAACGGTGGAACGAGGATTGTGAGAAATGGCTTTTTGATTAATGGCAATAGATGGCGATAAACCTTCGATCATATCGACTTCGGGACGTTTTAAATTGCCTAAAAACTGGCGAGCATACGATGAGAGTGATTCGACATAGCGACGTTGACCTTCGGCAAATAAGGTATCAAAGGCCATACTAGATTTGCCGGAACCAGAAACACCGGTAAAAACGACGAGTTGATTTTTGGGAAATTCAAAAGAGATATTTTTGAGATTATTTTCCCGAGCACCTTTGACAACTATCTTATTGAGCATAACCCCTATTTTATAACAAATCCTTCGCTTTGTCTTCGGGTATTTAAAAAAATTAGACTTTATTCACGCATCATACTTGCCTTCGCTTCTTCTCTAGCTTTTTTTGCTTCAGCACTTTCTTTAGAACTATCAGCAAGTTGTTGCTTAAGTTCTCTTAGTTTTTCTATTGTCCCACCAAAAAATCCACCACCTGTTGTTACTGTGGCAGATTCTGCACCAATATCGTATTTACTTGGTTTAGGATATTGCTCTACTGATTGTACATCGTGTTTGCCCATAAACTTATTATAAATAATGTATTTATATTGTCAATAACAAATTATAATTTTTCAATTATATTGAAATACACATCAAATGTGTTATAATATAGGATATGAATTTAGCTAATATTGAGCAATTAAACCCTAAAGTTTGTGAACATTGTATCGCTGTTAGATTTGGTGTGGTAAATAACTGTAAAGTTGTAGAACATATGATGTACAGCGGTCGTCGTCCGACTGACGCAGAATTGGAAAATATTGGAATTAAAAGAACTGAAATTCAACCTTCTTGTCCAGAAAATTTTAATAATAATTAAAGTTTTTCGATTTCTAGGATTTTATCCCTAAGTCGGATGGCGAGCTCGAAGTCGAGGTCACTGGCAGCGGTACGCATTTCTTTTTTAAGTTTAGAAATATGACTTTTGCGCATATTTGGGGTAAGTGAATTGATATCAATATCAATTAATGAATTAGACGGAATATTTGATAATTGAGGATTTTCTATAATTTGAGGACGAATAGATTTGCTAA
>JAHFKH010000066.1 GCA_023245435.1 Candidatus Shapirobacteria bacterium
TGCCTATTGGAACATATTTTGAATATGACCCAATATAATGCAACCAATATTCTTTAAACGCATTTAAAGGCGTTTGGGGGGGCATAACTGACCCTTGAACCGATAGGTTAGGATTTAAAAATTGTGGACCTATTAAACCTGTGTTTTGGTTTGATTCTAAATAGTCAACCATTTTGATTAATGATGAATCAATCAGCTCCATATCTGAATTTAAAAATAAAAGATATTGTCCATTGGCCTGTTTGGCGCCAATATTGTTGGCTTTTGAAAAACCTAGGTTGTTTGAATTTCTAATATAGACAATATTTGTTAGTTTTGATATTTTTTGCTGAGTGCTATCAGTTGAACCATTATCGACAATAATAATTTGAGCATAATTATTTGGCAAATATTTATTAATGGTCTTAATACAATTTAGAGTAATATTAGCGGTGTTCCAAGTAGGAATAATGATTGATAACTTTTTATTTATCATATTTAATAAAACAATATTTAATAATAGTTAGTGATAAGAATGAAGCAACAGAAATAATTATTCCGATATAAAATAATTTATTGTGATATATAAAAATAATATGGTTGCTACCTGGGTTAATTTTTACTGATTTAAATGTTCCTTGATATGAATCAATATTTTGTTTTTTATTGTTTATTTTTACTTCCCAATTTGTACTATTGTTTTCTATTAAATAGAATGTGTTTGATGTGGTATTTTGAACGTTAAACTCCCAATAGTTGTCTTGATGTTTTACAAGATTTATTTTATCTTGTGTCTTTTTGTTAGTTAAGCCATATGGCGGATTGTATTTGGTGTTTTCTAGAATAGATATATTTTTTTCTTGAAATACCTTAATCCAATTACTATTTTTGGTCCAATAGGGAGGTTCTCCTGCAGGCGAAGGTACTCCGTCTTTTGTTCTATTAATGACAAATAAATATTTTAATCCGTTGTCTTGAAAATATTTAGTTGTATTTTGATCATTTTCAAAATACCTTGTGTAGTCATTTGTTAATTTATTTTGAATTAAAAAATTGGCATATGATATAGGATAAACAGGATCATAGCCAGAATACGATGATAAACCGTAAACTTGCCACATATTTGGTGGTAAAATTTCCGCTTTTTCTCGTTCAATTCTAAAATAATCTTTTGATTCTTGCTGTTTTTTTATGACAAAGTCAAGTGATGGTGTAGTTGGAAAATATAGCTTGGGGTTGGTAAATGACGTGTATTTCCAACCAAAATATAAACCTTCGATTATTGGTGTAAGTAACAATATTACTAAAAATATTTTTTTGTATTTTGTTAATAAAAGTCCAATTAATGAGATAATTGAAAAGAATGCTGTTAGTGTAAGGTTTCTTATTGAGGTATTGTAGTTTACATTGTCTAATTCTAAAAATTTTTGAATCCAACCGTCTTGAATTGAGTATATATATTTAAAATATAGTATTGGAAAATACAGTGTCAAGATAAACAAAAGTAGCATAAAAAATGATTCTAATATATCTTTGTATTTATATTTATTTTTTAAGAAATAAATAAATGATTCTGTTGAAATTAATGTTAGTCCAAAAACAACCAACAGCATTGCCCTAGAAGCTGGTGAAGTTGATAGTAAAGGTAGTTTAAAATAATAAATTATCCAACCTAATGGAAATTTTGTCGATAGTAGTGATCCAAGTATTATTAAAATAATTCCAAATTTACTTACTTTTGAAAAGTGTAATTTAGATTTTATATATAGAATGACTAATAGAATAGCAATAATACTGATTCCTGATAATTTTTCTTGCATTGTATTGGTTCCCCAATAGTTTTGAGTTCCAGGGTTACCAAAATAATTTTGAGAAACGGTTGAAATTAATACATCAGCATAAGTTATAAAACCATAGTTTTGATTATTTATAAAAACGTCCTTGTCTCGAATAGAATCTTTAATAATTTGTATACTTGGGAGAAGAACAAAAGAAGCCATTGTTATGCCAAATACAACTGAAGAAATGATTTTAAAATTTAATCTGTATTCTAATTTAATTACATAATATAGAAATAATATTAAAAGACAGTAAAATATTGTTTGGGGATGACCGCCTAAAATACAAAATAATACTGAAATTGCAAGGCGTATATAACTTTTTTTTTCTAGAAATAACAATATTAATGGTAAACAAGCTAGAGAGAAAGAAACTGTTCCCCATGTTAACCATCCAATATTGTATGAACTTAGGGAAAATATCACTGAGCCAAATATCGAAGCTAATTTAGATTTTGTAATATATTTTAAATAATAGTAGGTTGTTAGTAGAACAAATAGAAGCTGACTGGAAACAACTGTCCCCATTGCAGTAGTTTTTGTAAATATAAAATAAAAAATATTACTTGGCTGAAAAATTATAGTATGAAACCAGGGAGACATGTCGTAGCCTGCTAGTGAATATGGATTCCATATAGCAACTTTCCCATTTTTTAAAGAATCAATAGCCCAATTACGCCATATCCAAAATTGTGAAACAGTGTCTGTTAGTGTCGCATTTTTAAAAGGAACTCGGACTGGGTAACCAAAATTATTATTTATCCAGGGATAGTACATTCCAGTAGGGATGTCTGAGGGAATTGGGATTTGTCCTTTAAAAATGAATTTATTAAAAAATATAATGGTGATTAATACAAAAAAAGTTATCGGCAATATCGAATTAATTATGTTATTTTTCATTTAAATAAGTCCAATATTTGATTATCTTTTAGTATGTTTTCAACTACTTGTGGTTTATATAATCTTATTTGTCGATGGGCAGCTAAAATAATTTTTATATAATTTGGACCAGATAAAACACGTAAAAACTGCCAAAAACTGTTTTGTTTTAGTAAATTTTTGTCAGATATATTTCGGAGAACGGTAATTAGATGATTTCTTTCTTTGACATAAACTAAAAATGATTTAGAAAATTTGGAAGTAGTGGCTTGGTGTTGGTGTTCAACAATACAACTTGGTTCCCAAATTAATTTATAGCCAGAACGCCAAGCTCGTAAACCTAAATCTAAATCCTCAAAATAAAATGGCTCATAGATTGGATCAAAACCATTTAGTTTAAGAAATTCTGATTTTTTAATAATACATGAACCACCTGATAACCAAGCAGTAATATGGGTTTTGTTTGAAAACCCTGGTTTGATTTGAATGTAACCATTTTTCCAATAGATTGACCCATAATTTTCGTGTCCAAGTTCGGCAAAACCAACTCCAAAAACATTGGAGTCATTAAAATGTTTCAGTGAATTTTTTATATAATTTTTATGTGGATTAATATCGCTATTTAATAAAACAACTAAATCTCCCTGAGCCTTTTTTACGGCAAGATTGCTGTTTTTAGCAAAACCCTGGTTTGATTTATGAGATAAAATTTTTAGTTTAGGATATTTTTGTTGGAGTTTTTTTACATAAATTAGACTGTCGTCAGTGGAAGCATCATCAGCCAGAATTATTTCTTGGGCTTCCGGCGAACTTATAATTACATTTTCTAGATATTTTTGGAGTAGTTTTTTACCATTCCAGTTTGTAACGATAACAGAGATATTCATTTTGAATTAATTAAATCTAAAATTTTGGCTTCAAAATTTGTTTTGGAAAATTTATTGGCACTAATAATTGCATTTTGTGACATTTTTTGTAATTG
>JAHFKH010000020.1 GCA_023245435.1 Candidatus Shapirobacteria bacterium
TTACCTGTCAAATCTGATTTAATAAATATTGTTATCAAAAACTAACATGGGTTATATTTACGTCAAATCAGAAGCCAAAGTCCAAAAACCTCCTCACAAACTTCAGCCTCAACATAAAAAAATAATTGCTTCTTCGTTTATGGTTATCGGTGTCTTATTTTTTCTTTCAGCCGTTCTGCCTATTTTGCAATATCAAATCGAATATTCCACCAAATTTAATCAAGTTTTAAGTCCACTTTCTTCTCACTTTGTTGAGTCGGGCAGTATTTTGGGTGAAAGCGGAACTGACTTTACTCAATTATCAAATTGGTTTGTTGATAGTCAAACCAATTTAAATCAAGATTCCTCAACTCAAAAAACCGAGTATTCCATTTCTATTCCCAAGTTAAATATTGATACGGCCATGGTTCAAGTTGGCAGTCTTGATCTTAAAAAAAGTCTAATCCAATATCCTCAAACCGCTCTGCCTGGGCAATTTGGATCACCCGTAATTTTTGGGCATTCAGTCCTGCCTCAATTTTATAATCCCAAATCATATTTAACTATTTTTTCCACCTTATATAAACTCAAACAAGGTGATCAAATTTTAATTAATTTTGATAATGTCGAATATAAATATTTAGTTGAAGAAATGTATGAAGTTTTACCCACCGATCTTTCAGTACTAGAACAACGTTTTGATGGTCGTTATTTAACTTTAATTACCTGTACCCCTCCGGGGACTTATCTTCGTCGTTTAGTTATTAAAGCCCGGATTGTTGATTTTTAAAAAATTATGAATTATTTAGCCATTGATTACGGTACCAAAAAAGTTGGTCTTGCCCACACCCTAAACAATATTATTTTTACCCTACCTATCATTAATAATGATAAAAATATTATTAATAATTTAAAAAAAATAATTATTAATCATAAAATAAATAAAGTTTATGTTGGTTTGTCTCAAGGTTTGTTTGCTCAAAAAACTATCGATTTTATTAATATTTTAAAAAAAGAAATAAATATACCCATTGAGACGGTGGAAGAATCAGTTTCCACTATCGAAGCTCATAAACTTAAAAAAAGTAAAAATGTCGACTCAGTCGCGGCGGCCATTATCTTAAATCGTGCTCTTGGGGTATAATAAATATATGTTTAAAAACCTTATCTCTCCCATCCAAGCGTGGTTACTATCCCAGGGTCGTTGTGTTGGTTGTGGTGAACCATTATCCAAAGCTATTAAGGCCACGGTTCGCGGTCAAACTACAGCCACCTGTAAGTGTGGTCGTATTTTTATTTTTGATAATAAAAAATGTACCTATCGTCGCGCTTTATTTTCCGAAGTTTAATGAAATATTTTGTTTCTCTATTAGTTCTAACTCTAATTTTATCTTTAGGTTTTATATTCATCTATCAAAATTCTTTTCCCGTATCGGCCGATGATACATTACGAAATTTTGTCATAAACCAAGGTGAAGGTTTAAATGCAATTTCCACTCGATTACAAAACAATGGATTTATTCGTAATAAATATATTTTTTTATTAAAAACCTATCAACTTAAAGTTAACAACAATCTTCAAGCTGGTCTTTTTCGTCTATCTTCATCAATGTCGACCGAAGATATTGTCAAAAAACTTTCAACCGGTGGTAGCTATGATTTTTGGTTAAAAATAATTCCCGGGCAACGGGTTGAAGAAATTACTTCCAAATTTACATTTGGTTCAGAGTTAGAAGGATATTTATTTCCCGATAGTTATCTAATTCCTGATTATTACACTCAAGAAGATGTTACTTCTTTAATTAAACAAAATTTTGATGAAAAAATTATCAATTTAAATATTAATCAAACCAATTTATCGCACATTATTACTTTGGCCTCTTTGCTCGAGCGTGAAGCCAAAACTAAGACCGATAAACAAATGGTCGCTGGGATTATTAATAATCGACTTAAAATTGGTATGGCCCTACAAATTGATGCTGCGGTTCAATATGCCCGTGACAGCAAAAACCATCCGGCCAAATATTGGCTTCAACTTACCAAAACTGATCTTAAGTTAGTTTCTCCCTTCAATACTTATATTAATACTGGCCTTCCTCCATCTCCAATTTGTAACCCGGGACTAGATTCAATTTATGCCGCTCAAAACCCAGCCCTATCCGACTATTTATATTATATATCCGGTAAAGACGGCAAAATGCATTACGCCAAAACCCTCACCGACCACAATTCCAACATTGCTAAATATTTAAAATAATCTATACTCTGCCCAATGGAAGTGGAAATAAATCTTTTGGGTTTCGACAAGCTAGTTGATGTAATTCATAATCAATTTGATAAAGATCCAAAAAGTGGTCAAGTAGTAAAACAAATGTTGAGATATATAGATATTTTTCTTCCTCGGAGTATCGATTTACCACCAAATGCTTCAATTATAATTCAACAAACTAAAGCAGACCTATTAGCTTGGCACAACGAAGTTAAAAACTAAATAATCTTTTTATTCACCAAATTATCCAGTATTACCCATCTTTCTTTTTTGATTTTCATGGGGATATCATTTTCATAAATTTTGGCTGAGACTGTGCTAATACGTGGGGAATATTTATTAATATACGCAATTTCAAAACCTACTTTTTTGCATACATCAACCGTATCAGCAAACATTTCATCTGTCTCACCCGGGAAACCAATAATAATATCAGTACTAAATCTGACATCTGAAATCTGAGATCTAATTTTTGTCACCAAATCCAAATATTCTTTTTTAGTATAACTTCGATTCATTTTTTTTAAAATTTCATCATTACCCGATTGAAAGGGGAGATGAAGTAATCGATCAATATTTTTATATTTAGCAATTACATCAATCAATTCATCAGAAAAATCCCAAGGGTTACTCGACACAAACGAAATTTTATTCAATTTTCTTTTGGCCACATTTTCTAACAATTGGGGAAACATACTTTTTATTCTTTTTTTACCCATATGAACCATCGATTCATTTCCAAAATCAGAACCATAACTATTGACATTTTGTCCAATTAAAACTATTTCATTAAATCCATTCAAAATTGCTTTATCTACTTCACTCAAAACTTCATCCATTGGTTTTGATATTTCTTTTCCCCTAGCTTTTGGCACAATACAATAAGAACACATATTATTGCATCCAGTACTAATCGAAATTAACGCCGCCTTTTTATTTTGCCTGATTGGCTCCCACACCAAAAATTTATCAATTTTTACCCACTCATTTACCCCTTTTATATCTTTTTTTCCATACGCTCCTACTGCACACCCCGTCACCACAATTCTTTTGTTTTGAGTTTTAAGTTTTAAGTTTTGAATTTGGTTTATTAATCCATAAGCTCTATTTTCTGCCGATTCACGAACTATGCACGTATTTATTACGACTTCGTCCGCCTCACGCCAATTATCAACTTCCACAAATCCTTTTTCCCAATAATAGGCTTTAATTCGCTCCGAGTCTGCCACGTTTTGAGCACAGCCAAATGTTTTAATAAAAACTTTTTTCATCCGTCTATCTTATCATTTAATTGCATATTTTTTCTAAAAGTGCCATAGTATTTATATGCCACAAAATGACGATCAACTTCAAGAACAATATCAAGAAATATTAAATAAATATGCCTCATCTTTAGCCCCCAGTGACACCTCAACCATTACTCCCGAACCACCTCCAGAATTACCTCTAGAACCGACTCCAGTTTTAGAAACAGTTTCTCCTCCTTCAGAACCAATTATTGCTCCAGAACCACCAATTGTTTCTGGTCCCATACCTCAACCAATATATTTTCCTCCCAAACCCGAATCAAATCGGGGAGGTGGATTTTTTAAATTTTTATTTTATATTTCATTATTAATATTTATTGGTGTTGCTTCGGCCATTATTTATAATATATTCAACAAACCCGTCACTCCTGTCAATCTCAAAACGGCGGGGCCTACTACTGCACCCACCTCTCAATTTTGCGAATTAAATGATAAAAAGTATGCCATTGATGAATCTTTTCCTTCCGCCGATTTGTGTAATACCTGTACTTGTACTTCCAATTTAACCATTGTTTGTACTCAAAAAGCCTGTGTTTCCCCTACAGCCAAACCGACTACTAAACCCATATCGGGCAAAACCTACAAAGATATAAAATATGGTTATCAATTTATTTGTCCCACCACTGCCAAATATGTTGTCGAAGCCACTTCGGTTAATGGTAACAAAATTCCTTACAAACAAGAATCATGCACTACCGCCGATTATTCGGTCATAATTTCAATTTACGATAATACCGTAATCCACAATTTTGGCAATCTTCAAACTCAAATTTCTCCTGATAAAAAATATATTTTTACATTTGAAGGCGATAATTCCGACATCATTTCCTCATTCAAGTTCCTCTAAAATTTGACCTATTGTAGTCGTAAATAATAAAGGATATAATGAACAACATTTGGCGAGCAGTTGGAACATAACTCGTCTAACTTTTAATTATTAAAATTTAGCGATGCCTTCCGCCAAAAGAACCAACTGGGGTAAAAATTACTCCAATCTCCCAACCGTAGATTTATTAGAAGTTCAAAAAGAATCCTGGGCCGAATTCCTCAAAAAAGATTTAATCCAAACCATCCGTTCCGTTTCTCCCATCTCTGACTACACTTCCAACAACTGGCTTTTAGAATTAGGTGAAGTAACTTTTGACGAAATTCCCACTACCCCTCAAATTGCCAAACTTAAGGGTTTAAATTACACTATCCCTGTCGTTGTCAAAGCCAAATTAACCAACAAACGTACCGGCCTCGTCAAAGAGGAATCAGTTTTCCTTTTAAACTTGCCCACCATGACTCCCGAAGCCACCTTTATTATTAATGGTATTGAGCGTGGAATCATCAATCAATTAGTTCGTTCTCCTGGTGTTTATTTTACTGCCGAAGTTGATCATGCCACTGGTAAAAATTTATGTAATGCCGAAATTCGTCCTGTTCGTGGTTCTTGGCTTGAATTTTTTGTTGGCAAAAAAGATGTTATATTTGCCCGTATTGATCGAAAAAAGAAAGTTCCAGCTACCGTTATTTTACGTGCCTTAACTGGTTTTTCCGATAAACAAATTATCAATGAACTAGGTGATTATATTAATGCCACACTTTCAGCCGATCCTGCCAAAACCAAGGAAGAAGCCTTGCTCGAATTTTATCGCAAAATGCGACCCGGTGAACCAGTTGTTTTGGAAAATTCAGAAAAATTTTTCAATGAAAGATTTTTTGATTTACGTACCTATGAATTGGGTTACGTTGGTCGTCACAAAGTTAATAAAAAATTTGGATTTAATTTTGATGATGAAAATAGTGAAAACTGGGTTCTTCGTTCCGAAGATTTAATTTCTACACTCAAACATTTAATTAAACTTCAAAAAGGTGAAACCAAACAGTTTGATGATATTGAGTCTTTGGCCAATCGTCGTCTTCGACATGCTGGTGAAATCGTTTCCCAAATTGCTCTTCGCCCGGCTATGGCTCGTTTTGAAAGAATGGTCAAAGAGCGAATGTCGCTAATTTCCACCAAAGAAAAACCATCACCCAGCCAAATGATTAATCCTCAACCATTAATTTCCTCTCTCAACACTTTTTTCCGAAGCAATCAATTATCCGCTATTTTAGACCAAACCAACCCATTATCCGAAATTGACTTACTTCGCCGTGTGACTGTCGTTGGTGTCGGTGGTTTAACTCGTGAACGCGCGGCTTTTTCAATTCGTGACGTTCATGCTTCTCAATATGGTCGTATTTGTACAGTTCGTTCTCCTGAAGGTCCAAATATTGGTTTAGTTACTTATCTTGCTTTATACGCCAAAGTTGATAAATATGGTTTCCTGCTCGCTCCATTTAGAAAAATTGTCAAAAATGGTAAAAAATTAGCCATTAGTGACGAAATTGTCTTTTTAGATGCTGAAGACGAATTTAATCACAAGACCACCAATTTAAGTATTGAAGTCGATGAAAAAAATAATATTTTACAATCATGGGTCCCTGTTCGTTTTCAAGGTGAATTTGCCGAAGGTCCAATTGATGATGTTGAATTTATTGATATGGTTCCCAATGAAATTATTGGTACCTCTGCTAGTTTAATTCCTTTCGTTGATCACGACGATGCTACTCGTGCCCTAATGGGAAGTCACATGCAGACTCAAGCTGTCCCATTAATTAAACCCCAAGCCCCTATTGTTGGTACTGGTATGGAAAAAGCCATCGCCACTGCCATGCATCGTTCAATTCAAGCTGCCAAATCAGGAACCGTTACCTATGTTGATGCCGACAAAGTTATCATTGACGATACTACCTATTATACGGCTAAATTTGAAAGAACATCACCCTATGGTACTTGTTACAATCAAAAAGTATTAGTTAATGTTGGTGATACTGTCAAAAAAGGTGACGTCATTATTGATGGTCCATCGACTGATAATGGTGAATTATCAATTGGTACTAATTTATTAGTTGCCTATGCTTCCATTGATGGTCTTGGTTACGAAGATTCATTTTTAATTTCTGATCGATTAGTTAAAGAAGATGTTTTAACCAATATTCAAATTTATGAATATCAAGCCAATGTTGTTGAAACAAAATTAGGTTCAGAAGAATTAACCAAAGATATTCCCAATGTTTCTGAAGCAGAATTATCTAAATTAACTGAAGATGGAATTGTTATGATTGGTGCCACTGTCGGTCCTAACGACATTTTAGTGGGTAAAGTTGAACCTCGAGGTGAAAAAGAATTAAGTGCCGAAGAAAGATTACTCCGTGCTATTTTTGGTGAAAAAGCTCGTGAAGTCAAAGACACTTCTCTCCGTGTCGCTAATGGTGAAGGGGGAGTGGTCATTAAAGTTGAAATTTTGTCCAAAGAACAGGAAGATGAGCTCGATCCTGGTGTCAATAAAATGGTCAAAGTTTACGTCGCCCAAATGCGTCGTATTCAAGAAGGAGACAAAATTGCCGGTCGTCACGGAAATAAGGGCGTTATTTGCCGAATTATGCCTGAATACGACATGCCTCGGTTGGCAGACGGTACTCCAATTGATTTGGTAATGTCACCCCTGTCCGTTGTTGCTCGTATGAATTTAGGTCAAATACTAGAAGTTACCCTGGCTGCTGCCGGTTTAAAACTTAATAAACATTATGCCGTTCCTGTCTTTGAAAAATATACTGAAGATCAAATAGCTTCTGAATTAAAAGCGGCTGGATTATCGGTCACTAGCAAAACTCGCCTATATGATGGCCGAACTGGTGATGCTTATGATCAAGATGTAGTTGTTGGTGTTGGCTATATTCTCAAATTAGTCCACATGGTTGATGACAAAGTTCATGCTCGTTCTACCGGTCCTTATTCTTTAGTTACTCAACAACCATTGGGTGGAAAAGCCCGTATGGGTGGACAACGTCTCGGAGAAATGGAAGTTTGGGCTCTCGAAGCTCATCAAGCGGCTCACACTCTCCAAGAAATGTTGACTATCAAATCGGACGATATTGAAGGTCGTACCCGTGCTTTCCAGGCTATTATCAAGGGTCAGCCTATTCCTGAGCCAGATATTCCTGAATCTTTTAAAGTTCTTACCAAAGAATTAGCTGGTTTAGTCATCGATATTTCGCCTGATGGTGAAATTGCTGAGGAACCAGTGTTAGAAAATGTCGAAGTTAAGGAGGAAAACTAAATATGTTCAAATTTAAAAACATGCTCAATTTTACTGGCATAAAAATAAAATTAGCCTCACCTGACGAAGTTTTTGCTTGGTCACAAGGTGAAGTTTTAAAACCAGAAACTATTAATTATCGTAGTTGGCGTCCTGAAAAAGACGGTCTTTTTTGTGAAAAAATCTTTGGACCTTCACATGATTACGAATGTTATTGTGGAAAGTACAAAAAAATCCGATTCAAGGGCGTTATTTGTGATAAATGTGGTGTCGAAGTTACTGCCTCCAAAGTTCGTCGTGAACGCATGGGACATATTACCCTAGCTGCTCCTATCGTTCATCTTTGGTATTTACGTAATACCCCATCACCCATCGGTGTTATTTTAGACGTTTCTCAAAAAGATTTGGAATCTGTCGTTTATTTCACCAAATATTTGGTGACTTCAGTTAATAAGGACATGAGAAAAGATGCTATGACCAATTTGTCGGTTAATTCTCAAAAACGTCAAGCTCAAATTGACGTCGATGCCAAAATTACTTCTGACAAAGTCAAGGCCGAGTCTGAAACTGAAATTAAAACTTTGACTAAAAAAATAAAAAATCCTGAACAATTATTAATTGCTCAAAAAGAAAGAGCCGTTAAATTAAAACAAGATTTACAAAAAATAGAAAACAAAGCTTCTTCTGAAAAAAATCGCATCGAATCATTAATGAACTTTTTAGAAGAAAAAGTTAAAAATCTATCAGTTCTTTCAGTTTTAACTGACGAAGAAGAATTTTATTTGTCACAATTTAAGGCAAATATTTTTTACGAATCCAAAATGGGAGCCGAAGCCTTGTTACAAGTTATGCAAGGTCTCGATTTACCTGCCACTGTCAAAAATCTTAAAGTTGAACTAGAAAAAACTAGTTCCAAACTCAAGAAAAAGAAAATCATGTACAAAATCCGTATTTTAAACGGCATGATTTCTGAATCAATTGATCCGAGCTGGACCATTTTAAAACATGTCCCAGTTATTCCACCTGATTTACGCCCTATGGTTCAGTTAACCGGTGGTCGTTTTGCTACCAGTGATTTAAATGATTTGTATCGTCGTTTAATCAATCGTAACAATCGTCTCAAAAAATTGATCAAACTCGGCGCTCCCGAAATCATTCTTCGCAACGAAAAAAGAATGCTTCAAGAATCAGTTGATATGTTAATTGATTCCCAAAAATCGGTCAAAAATAAAAGTAAAAGCAATAGCAAAAGAATTCCTCGATCGCTATCCGATTTACTTCGAAGTAAAAAAGGTCGTTTCCGCCGCAATTTACTTGGTAAACGTGTCGATTATTCGGGGCGTTCGGTTATCGTTGTTGGACCTGAATTAAAACTAAATCAAGTTGGTCTACCCAAAGAAATTGCTCTAGAAATGTATCGACCATTTGTTTTACGTGAATTAATGAATTCAGGGCTTGCGGCCAACATTAAAAGTGCCAAAAATTTAATTGATCATCGTATTGACGAAGTTTATGATATTTTGGAAAGAGTCACCAAAGATACCTATGTTTTACTCAATCGTGCTCCAACATTACATAAACTTTCAATTCAAGCCTTTAAGCCAATTTTAGTTGACGGTTTGGCGATTCGCATTCACCCTTGTGTCTGTAAAGGTTTTAATGCTGACTTTGACGGCGATCAAATGGGTGTTCATTTACCTTTATCAGTTGCTTCTCAACGTGAAGCCAAATTATTAATGTTGCCTTCTCGCAACTTGCTCAAACCTTCTGATGGCGCTCCAGTTTCTATTCCTTCACAGGAAATGGCTGTTGGTTGTTACTATATTACTTCAGTTCAAAGTGCTGATTTAGAAGCTGAAACTAATGAAGGTTATGGTAAATTACCTATTTTGGCCGACAAAAATGAAGCTACATTAGCCTACCAATCCAAAAAAATTGGTCTTCGTGAATTAGTTGTTGTTAGAATCGATGGAAAATTAATTAAAACTACTTACGGTCGAATTTGGTTCAATTCTATTCTTCCCAAAGAATTTGAATACTTAAATGTACCTATGGCCGGAAGTAAGGCATTAAATGATTTAATCGTCAAATCAATTGAAATTGCTGGTCGTCTTAAAACTGTTCATTTAATTGACTCGCTCAAAGATATTGGTTTTGCCGGATTTACTCTATCTGGTTTATCCCTATCTATGGCTGATTGTGGCTTTTTACCAGAAAAAAGTAAAATTATTGATGCCGCCAACAAGCGAGTTGTTGAAATTGAAGAATCATTTAGAACTGGTTTAGTTACCAACGAAGAACGTAAACGTCTATCACAAAGTATTTGGATGGAAGTTACCGAAGATATTGCTGAAAAAACTTGGGCTACCTTAAATATTGATTCTCCTATCAGAATTATTGCTGCTGCAGGTATTAAACGTGCCTCCAAAGATCAAATCAAACAGCTTTCTGGTATGCGAGGACTTATGGTCGATCCTACGGGTAAAATCGTTCAATTACCTACCAAATCAAACTTCCGTGAAGGTTTGTCAGTTTTCGAATATATTACTGGTGCTCGTGGTACCCGTAAAGGTTTAGCTGATACTGCTCTTCGTACCGCTGATGCTGGTTATTTGACTCGTCGTTTAGTCGATAGTGCTCATGTGGCTATTACTCGTGAAGATGACTGTGGTACCACCAAATATTGGACTATTTCTCGTACCGAAAAAGGTCGTGAAAAATACTTTGGTCGTCGTTTATTGGGCCGAGTTGTGGGTGAAGATGTAATTGATCCAAAATCTAAAAAAGTTTTAGCCGCGGCTGGATCATTAATTGATAATCATATTCAAACGATTATTGAAGATTCAGAAGTTGTTAATGTTGCGATTCGTTCACCATTAACTTGTAAAGCCAAACAAGGTTTGTGCCGTAAATGTTACGGTTGGGATCTTTCCACTCGCAAATTAGTCAAATTAGGTGTTCCAGTTGGTGTTGTCGCAGCTCAATCTATTGGTGAACCTGGTACTCAGTTAACCCTTAGAACCAAACATACCGGAGGTGTTCTTGGTGTCGACGTTACTCAAGGTTTGCCCCGTATTCAGGAACTTTTTGAAGTTCGTATGCCCAAATTCCCCTCACCAATTTCCGAACTTTCTGGCAAAATTAAAATCAAAGAAAGTATTGATGGTTTTGATATTAAAATTACTGGAAAAGATGAGAATAACATTGAAAAAACTGTTTCTTATCAACTTCCCAGCAATGTTTCCTTATTGGTCGCCAATGGTGATTTAATTGCAGCGGGGACTCAATTATGTTCCGGACCTCTCGATGTTCGCAACATTCTTGAAGTTTCTGGATTAGAGGCAGCTCAAAAATATTTGATCAACAGTATTCAGGGTGTTTACGAATCTCAGGGTGTTGGTATTCATGACAAACACGTCGAAGTTATGGTCAAAGAAATGAGTGACAAAATTAAAATTGATGATCCCGAAGATACCAATTTCTTATTTGGTCAAATCGTCACTCGTGCAGTTTATCAAGACGAAAACGAAAAAGCCAAAGAAAAAGGTGGTAAAGCGTCCCGAGGTAAAAAGGTTTTATTAGGTTTAATTCAATCTGCTTTATCGACCGGATCCTGGTTATCAGCCGCTTCTTTCCAACAAACCACTTCCGTTTTGACTGAGGCCTCACTCCTTGGTGAAGTCGATCACTTGATAGGACTCAAGGAAAATGTTATTATCGGACGTCTCATTCCTGTCGGAAAGATTCAACAATTATAAAAATATATGCCTACAGTTAATCAATTAATTCGCAAAGGTCGAGTTGTTCGACGTTCAAAATTAAAATCAGGTGCTTTACGCAATAATTTTAATAGTATTAAAAATCGTTTAGTCGATACTTTTAATCCTTTTAAAAAGGGGGTGGTCACTGTTGTCAAAACCATGACTCCCAAAAAACCTCACTCGGCTTTACGTAAGGTCGCTCGTGTTCGTTTAAGTAATCATTCAACTATTACTGCCTATATTCCCGGTATTGGTCATAATTTGGCCGAACACGGTATCGTTTCGGTTCGTGCCGGCCGAGTTCGTGATTTACCCGGTGTCCGTTATCACATTCTTCGTGGTAAATATGATGCCGCTCCAGTCGCTGGTCGCTTACAATCTCGCAGTAAATACGGTACCAAACGTCCCGCCAAAACTGCTGCTTAATTTATAAAATAAAAATATGTCACGCAAAGGTCAAATCAAACCCAGAATTTTAGAACCCGATGTTCTATATCACAGTGAAATAGTTGCCAAATTGATTAATCGATCAATTATTGATGGTAAAAAATCTGCTGCTCAAAAAGGTGTCTACGAAGCCTTGGAACATTTAAAAAAAGAAACAAAAAGTGAAGATATTTTAGTCACTTTAGAACAAGCTTTAGATAATATCAAACCCAAAGTTGAGGTTCGTCCTCGTCGAATTGGAGGAGCAGTTTACCAAGTTCCCACTCCCGTTCGTGGTAGCCGTCAATATTCCCTGGCTATTCGCTGGTTAATCAATTCTGCCCGTGCTAAGGCCAATAAACAATATCATTCTTTTGGTCTAAAACTAGCCGCCGAATTGCAATCAGCCCTCAACAATGAAGGTGCTTCGATCACCAAACGTGCCGAAGTTGAACGTATGGCCGAAGCTAACAAAGCCTTCGCCCACATGAGATGGTAAAAATACATCACACCTGTTACAATATATAAGATATGAAGTTAACTACAACGGAAGCTAGAATTGGGCATGCTCCAACCCAAGCAGAATGTAATCTTAATAAAATTATAAGATTTGATGAGCATCTTCTAATGGGGTTAGACCAAAGTTTAGTAGATAGTATAATTAGTTCAGGTGGAATCTTACCCGATGATCTTGCAACTAAAATTGCATCAGAAAGCTGTTCTTACTATACTGTTGGGCACTGTACATTACATCGCCGAGATTGTGCAAAATAATATATTTTTAAACTTTCTACATACCCGCTCCGGCGGGTATTTTTTTTGTTTTAATTTCTGCTATCATTAATCATGTCATCCAACAATCTATCAAAAGTGGTGTTCTGGCCCAAGGCCGATAGCTTAAATATATTTTTTGCCAAAAGTGAGGACAATTTACTTTCTTTTGACATAAATTTATGGTCTGACCTTCCTCCCGAAGAAATTACTCGTCTTTCACTTTTTTTAAAAAGCAAAAAAATATCTACTGCCTCAGTTTTAATCGATGATAGCGTCGTTTTTACCCGCTCGTTTGTCTACGATGAAAAAGTTACCACTGTTAGTCTTGATGAAGTTGTCACTCTCGCCAAAGGAACTGCTCCATTTGAAATTGTTCCTTCTCAAGTAACTTACGAAGTCTTGCCCTTTGGTGAAAAAACTTTAATTCAAGCTCGAATTTTTGATCAAGCTAAATTAGCTCCCTTACTTAAAAATTTAGGTGCCCTAAATTTAAAACTTTCATATTTTGCCTTATCTGAGGCTTTAGTCAAACTTTTTGACCACTTTTATCAACAACCATATTTTATTTTTTATTCTCTTGATTCCGATTATTTAGTTACCTTGGGTTATCAGGGTAAAGTTTATTTAACTTCAATTGTCAAAAAATCTTTGTTAGACGTTAAAAAAGTTATTAATTACTCTCAAGCTTATTTTGGTAAACTTGCCACCAAAGTATTTTTGCCCGCATCATTAGAGCAAAGTTTTGATGTTCCCGATGTCGAAAAAAGTGTTTATACCGATTCACAGGTAGTTATTGACTTAAAATTACCTAGTAACCTTCCCCTGCCTGTTGCTGGTATAATAGACTCACCTATGGAAAACAAAAAAAATATTCTACCAATTATTGCCGTCGCTCTTTTCACGGCGATTATTGCTGCTGTTATAGTCTGGTTTGCTTTAAATCAAAATAATAAACCAGGCGAAGTTACTGATCCCAAAGTTGCCATGATTACCCCAATTCCTACCGATGTTTCCAGTGTTACTCCCACTCCAGTTGTTGCTGTTACCGAGCCATCAAAATCTTTAAAACTTCAGGTTTTAAATGCTACCGATATTAGTGGTCAAGCCGCCGTTATCAAAGAAAAATTAACCAAATT
>JAHFKH010000067.1 GCA_023245435.1 Candidatus Shapirobacteria bacterium
GTTCCATTGTATCGCGATCGCGAATGGATACGGTTTTATCTTCTAAACTTTGGTAGTCAACAACGGCACACCAGGGAGTACCAATTTCGTCATGACGTCGATATTTTTTACCAATATTACTACTATCATCAAAATCAACCGAAAACTTTTCTTTTAAAGATTTATATAAATCAGTGGCGAGGTTAACAAGATCGGGTTTATTGGCAGCAAGTGGAAAAATAGCCATTTTGTAGGCAGAAATTTTTGGGTTAATTTTTAATGATATTCTGGTTTCTTTTTTGTCATTAATTTCTTCACGGTAAGCGTCTAATAGTAAAAAGAAAAATGACCGATCAACTCCGCCAGAGGTTTCGACAATGTGGGGTAAATATTTTTCATTAGTTATTGGGTCACGATAAGTTAAATCTTGTTTGGAAAAAGTTTGGTGTTGAGTTAAATCGTAATCACTGCGCCAATGAATACCTTCCATTTCGGCCCATCCCCACGGGGCATTGTATTCAATATCAAAAGCTTTTTTGGCATAAAAAGTTAATTCATCTTTTTCGTGTTGTCGAAAACGTAAATTTTGTTGATTGTTAAATAATGATAAATACCAGTTCATGCGATTTTGTTTCCAATAGTCGTAAAATTTATCCATATCATTTGGGTGACAAAAATATTGAATATCCCATTGTTCAAATTCACGGGTGCGATACAAAAAATTTTTAGGAGTAATTTCGTTTCTAAAAGCTTTACCAATTTGAGCAATTCCAAAGGGAATTTTGACACGAGTTGAATCAATAATATTTTTAAAATCCAAATAAATTGTTTGACAGGCTTCGCCTCGTAAATAGGTATGGAGTTTCTCACCTTCAATGACACCAACATCGGTTTCGAATAGTATATTGTATTTGCGTCCATCAGTAAATTCTCCACCACATTCGGGACAGGTCTTGGCGTTGTTGATTAAGTCGGGACGAAAGCGTTTGTGACATGATTTACATTCAACCATAATATCGGCAAAATTTTTGACATGACCAGAAGCTGTCCAGACGGTAGGGTGAGTAATAATTGAGCCATCAATTAGAACCACATCATCACGTTTTTGAACATTATCGCGCAACCATAAATTTTTCCAGTTGTTTTTCATCAATGAACCGACTGGTCCATAATCGTAAAAACCTTGTATTCCACCATAAATTTCACTGTTTTGAAAAATTATCCCGCGTCGTTTACACAAAGAAACTATTTTGGCGGTAAGATCATTTTGATTTAATTCAGACATGCTGAAATTATAGCTTATTTTGTTAATAATTTGTGAGAGGCAAGAGGTTTTTCTAAAATTGACTCAAAATATAGAATTAGTTGTTGTTGGGCGATTTGATATTTTTTATCTAAATAATTTTGCTGTAAATCTTTCGGTGTACCAAAACCAATAATGTTTAAAATATTAATTTGATATTTGATAAATTTTGGCCATTGATTGTGATAAAGGCTGGTAATAACTAAAGAAGACAATTCAAAAAGTTTGGGTGATGGTTCATTTTCGGGAGCAAAGTTTTTGAGAATTTCTAAAAAATAAAATAATAAATTGAGCTGAATTAACTGATGATCTTTTTGTAAAAAAGATAAGGTGCTATGACATTCTTTTAGCCAATAGAAGTTATTTTTTTGGTAAAGGGAGACATTGACAATGTTTCCTAGTTGAAGATTGTGATTGCGTGATGATTTAATTGATTTGGCTCCAGAAGCATATACTTTAATTTTACCTAAATCTTGGGTTAATAAAGTGACTAATATATCATTTTCACTACTATTTATTAAATTTATGACTATGGCTTTGGTGTTGACAGAAAATTGGCTCACAGAGAAAGTTTTATATTTTTATCGGCAGTCCAACTAAATGACTCAACCAATTTACCATTGACAAATAGTTCGTATGGAACAGCTTTTGTTCCCGGTTGTTTTTGCAACAACAAATTGTAATTTTTTGATGGAGCTACACTAGTTTGATAATTGATAGTGACTTTGGTGCTTGATTCGGCATAAAGAGGATATTTATTGCCATAAAAACCTTCAAATACTTGCTTGCCTAATTCTTCGTATAGTACTGGTTCAACTTCAGAGCCAGTCATTTTGATTAATTTACTGCCGATAGGAGTATATAATCGGAACATATCACGATATTTTGGAGCATTAAGACACAAGTCCCCTTTTTCTAAATTGCAGTTTGAGGCTTTTGAAGGATTGGTGTAGGTTATGGCAATTTTGTGTTCAACTTTACCATTGTTTACTGTTATTTCGTGTTTTATTTTTTGAGTAATAAAAATATTACTTTTAGCTGAAGCAAAATTGGCATCATTTAAATGAATATAATCGGTATCAGCCGGAGTTTGAAGAATACTACCAGAAATATTGGCCATAGTAGCGGCTTTTTGCATTTCAGTATCAGGAAAATAAAATAAAATATGTTTTTCAAAAATGTTATTAAAAAATGCTTGACCTAATAATGGAAGTAAATCCTTTTGGGCACCCATGGCATTGCTAAGTAAAGCAGACATTAATGGAGCCAAAAAATCTTTACGATTTTTTTCAATGAAATTTCGAGGTCGACCCGAAATCCACTCTAAATCATAAATGATTTTGGGACAACCATCACAACGTTTATCAGGATCTGTAGTAAAAGTACCGACACGTGTATCAAGTTTTCCCATAACTTTAACCATATCAACCAAAACATTAGTGTCAATAGCGATGACGGCGTCATAATTGGTTTTTTTGCCAGTAATTTTGTAAAAAGTATCTAAAAATATTTGGGCGTCAGTGGGAAAATCGGGTGACAAATTGTTGTCGCGTAAATTTAAATAAGGAACATTAATGTGGTAACTTTTGATAATTCGGGGTGAGGGAACAGTACTTGATAAAGCATCATCTAAATCATAAATATTACTGGCTGTTCCAGGAATTACTTTACCTTTATCAACCTTGATGGTAGCATATGCGGTCCAAAATCCTCCACTGGGTCGTAATTCACCATCATTTTGAAAAATAACCAAATAGTTGCGGGGTTTATCTTTGCCAAGTAACCAAGAAGTTTTGGTTAAAATCGGTCGACCATCAGAAACCAATTTACTACTTTGATCAATTAATTCTCGAGCCTGATTAAAAAGATCGTGAATATTGTAAGTTTGATAGGTTTCGGGGTATTTGGAAATATCAATTTCATTAACTAATTTGTCAATTTCTTTAATTTTAGTATCGATTGTATCAAGATGAGGTAAGAC
>JAHFKH010000021.1 GCA_023245435.1 Candidatus Shapirobacteria bacterium
AGTTTTTTAATTGGTAAAAATATTTTTACTCCCACTTTAAAAATTTCCCAAACATTATTAAACGACCCCCATGATTTAATTCACAAAGCCGTCGGGTGGATGTTACGGGAAATTGGTAAACGTGATCAAAAAATCCTCACTGATTTTTTGGATAAACACATTAAAACTATGCCACGAACTGCACTTCGTTATTCCATCGAGCGACTACCTGAAAAACTCCGATTGTATTATTTAAAATTAAAATAATTTATTGCAAAACTATTTTGGCGTTTTTAGTTAGATTAGTTATCCAAGTTGTGGCAGCCGATTTGCTAGCTTGACTTGTCAATTCATCTTTGGCCAATTTTTCCAATTCATCTTTTTTCAAATTAGTTGGCAATTGACTTTTATAAGTTTTCAAAAATTCATCAATCTGAGCTTGAGTAATTTCTACCTTAGTTGCTGATAAAGTTGTTTCAATTTTTTGCATCAAAATTTGTCTATCCAAATCAGATCGAGTCATTCCCGATATTTTAAGTGCCGAATCCAAAGTTTGACCTTGAGCTTTTAATCTTGTTTCAACTTTAGCTACCTCGGCTTCAATTGAGGCTTTATCCATAGTTATTTTATTCTTTTTTCCTTCATCTAAAATCAAAGTCTCTTGTATCATTTGGTCCAAAGTTTGTTTACCCCCCACCTTTTCCATAGTTTTGTAGTATTCAATTCTCGAAATTCCTTTGCCGTTTACTGTGGCTATATTCCAATATTTAAAATAGGCATAGCCGGCTACCGCCAAAACTATAACCAATAGACCCAAATGGATCTGTGCAATTTTATTTAAGTTTTTCATTATTACATTGTAACAAATTATTTTTTCAGTTTCATTTCAGTTTAACTACTATATAATCTATATTAGTTAATGATTAAATTTATGCATGATTAAATTAAAATTATTTCCCAAAAATGGTACCTTAAAACGACAAATAAAATTCCTCTTAAATTACGCCATTTTAGCTCCATCTGGTCACAATTCTCAACCCTGGAGTTTTGTACTAACCGACAATTCAGTCACCGTTCTTCCTAATTTTAATTATTCCCGGCCCATGGTCGATCCCAGCAATCGCGAGTTATACATTAGTCTGGGAGCTGTCGTAACCAATATTTCTTTGGCGGCCAACTATTTTGGTCTAATTTACGATAAAAAATATTTAATTGATCCAAAAACTAAGCAACAATCAGTTATTTTTGCTTTTAAAAATGGTAAAACCATTTCCCAAGATCAAGATTTATTTTTAGCTATTATCAACCGAGTCACCAATCGTTTTGAATATCAAAATAAAGAAATTGATAAAAATTTAATTAAATCATTAACCAAATCAAATTATCCTGACGTCAAATTTACTCATATTTATAGTCATACCGACAAAAAATCTTTATCAAAATTAGTTTATGAAAGTAATTTACTTTGGTTTCATAAAACCGAATTAGTTGACGAGCTTGTTTCCTGGCTTCGCACCGATTTGTCAACTCATCGTGATGGTTTACCTCACAATACTTTTGTCAATATTATAAAAAAAGCTCAACGTGAGGCAAATTTAGTATTATCATCACCCTTATCAATTATTATTTCTTCCTCGACTGAATCTATTAAAAATTGGATTAATGTCGGTGAGGCTTTTCAAATATTGGCCTTAAAACTGACTCATTATGGACTAGCTCACAGTTATTTTAATAATCCAGTTCAATTAATTACCATTCTCAAAAAATTAAATCAAGAATTTAAATTAAAAGGATCAGCTCAATTAATTTTGCGAGTTGGTTATCCCACTGTTAAACCACCTCAATCAAAACGTCGTTCTCTTGCCACTTTTTTAAAAGACATGTCATAATAATTTACTGTCCAACTGTTATTTTTGAAGGGCAAAAAAAATTTATGTGTCATGGTGGTTGCTGTAATTGTTTTATTTGTAAGTTAGGAAAATCTCTTGGTTTGATGGAAGCGTGCAAAAGTGGCGATTCTTGTTGCAAAACCGCCCCCAAAAAATCCTCCAAAAAGAAATCAAAATCTAAAAGAAAATAAGACAAATAAAAAAATATTTTTTACCTCCCCTGTCAAGGGGAGGTTTTCAATTTCTTAATTGAAAGGAGGGGTTTAAATTATTTTTTCCCATGGATAGTCGGGATTACCAAAATGACCATATCTAGCGGTTTGTTGGTATATTGGTACTCGCAAATTTAAAGCACTATTAATTCCTGCTGCCGACAATTCTAATAAATTCCACGCAAAATCCTCAATTACTTTTTGTTCAGATTTTGATGTTCCAAATGTTTCAATTGCCTTACCTACAGGTAAAACAGTTCCAATAGCATAAGCCAGTTGGACCTCACATCGATCGGCCAATCCTGCGGCTACAATATTTTTGGCTATATAACGGGCAGCATAAGCAGCACTTCGATCAACTTTGGTTGTGTCTTTCCCCGAAAAACATCCTCCCCCAATTCGCCCCATTCCTCCATAAGTATCAACTACAATTTTACGTCCCGTCACCCCGGTGTCCGAAGCTGGTCCGCCAATTTCCCATCTACCGGTTCCATTCAAAATTACATTTTCTTTTTTTATTTCAAAATTATATTTTTGTAAAATTGGTGTAACTACATTTTCATAAAAAAAATCAAAATAATCTACGGGTACATTTTTATAATCAATTGGTTTGGCCAACACTACCCGTTCAATTGACACCGGTTTATTATTTTTATAATTTACCGTTACTTGTGATTTTCCATCAGGTCTCATCCAGTGATGAATTTGTTGTAATTCATCCATTTTTCGGCACAAACTATGTGCCATCGTAATTGGTAATGGCATTAATTCGGGAGTTTCATTACAGGCATATCCAAACATCATTCCCTGGTCACCTGCGCCGCCATCATCAACCCCTATCGCAATATCTCTTGATTGTTGGTGAATATAAATTTCTATATCTGATTTATTTGTAAATCCTAATATCGGGTCAAGATAATCCAATTGGGTAATTTTTTCTCTGGCAATTTTTTCAAAATCAATTTTGCCGTTTACCGTTATTTCTCCAGCCAAAACTAATTTATTAGTCGTTGCTAGTGTTTCGACTCCAACTCTAGCTTTTGGATCAATTGTTAAACAAGCATCAAGTATCGCGTCAGATATTTGATCGCAAACTTTATCGGGATGACCAGCACACACTGACTCGGAAGAAAATTGAGGATAGTCCATAGTATTTCCTTATTTAATTTATAAAGGCGTGTTATTGGGGGCACCGTGGCTGTGGACTCGGTTGCCAACCCTTTCGGGTCTTCTTAACACAAATAAAATAATATCACAAAAATTTTTATTGTGGCTTAATTACTTCCGCAATTCGTGTTGCCAAAATCAACATAGTATCATTATCAGCCACTTTTACTGAAGTTCTATCAACTCGAACAAACTTTTTTGGCGCCAAAACTAAATAAATTGCATTAATATTTCCATCTTCTTGTTTGGCAATAAAATGATCCATTTTTATATTTGGATCTGTCGTTATAATTCGCCCCAAAATTTGCTGCCCTTTTTTTTGATTTTCCGCCTCCAAATAATTAACCACCACCATTATTCCATCTTTACTGGATGTATCTGTAATATATTTACATCCCGTATTATCCTGAGTATTAAAATCTTCGGTTGATAATATTGGTTTTTTAATAATATCTGCTATCCAAGCCGACGGTAATTCTTCACACACTGCCAAACCAAACGAATATTGCCCCATCGCTTCTTTGTATCGAGTTGGATAACCATTAACAGAAATATTTACTGGTTTTAATTTTTCCTGTTCTACGGTTGTGGTTGTACAACTACTAAATATAAATATACACAATAATCCAATAATTATATGTCTCATTTGTATATAATCATACACTTTTGCTAATATAAAGTGAATTAATTAATATATTTAAATATGAAACTAATCGTTTTTCTTCCAATTATTATTTTTTTTGCCTTTTTTGGTATTTTAATTTTGGCTTTCTTGGGTTTTATTGCCAAAATTATTTTCAAAAGCAAAGCTGATTTTTGGACAGGAACAATTATCAGCAAGGCCTACAATACCAAACGAGAAATGGGTCATTCCAAACATATTGAACAATTTTATTCTGTTCGCATAAAAACCGATGATGGTCGCGAATTTAATTGGGCGGTTACTTCAGATGAGTATAATAGTTTCACCGAAGGTGACCGTCTTCAAAAACTCAAAGGCGAATTAAAAGCCAAAAAAATTTAATATAACTTTACATTATTTTTTATCATCCAAATTATGGTTGTATTTGATATTTTGGCTGAATAATGATTTTAGCTATGGTTGGTATCGGTGTCGGTGTATTACTAGGAATAATTTTAAAAATATTTGGATTTATTTTAACCAAAGTAATTATTGGCTTAACAGTTGGTTTAGTTGTTGGTGCCACCGTCGCAGTTGGAGTAGTATCATACCAATCATGAGGTAAAATTTTATCCTGTACACTTCCCGCAGTTACTACCACTGGGATTTTTGTATGACTTTTACATTCTGCTTTTAGTCCACAAATTACAAATTCATCATAATAAGCTTTCATATCTTTATAAAAAGCATAAACATAATAATTACCTGGGCTCAAATCCATTTGATAGCCCACTCCAGTTTCATATTTTTTGTCTTTAATTTGTTTAACACAATTAATCATTTTTGGATCATCAATACTTTGAGCACACACTCCTACCTCTTCTGGAATTCCCGAGGATGGATAAATTAAGTATCCTCCAATCGTTCCTTTTTCACTTTTTACTTCTGTTGGTATTTCACTTGGCGCTCCGGTGACTGTGGCTAGTTGTTCCTTAACTTCGGGTTTTTTATTTAACCAAGTTCCCGCATATATTCCTATCACCAATAAAATAATTCCTCCTGCTACAACTCCAACTTTATTGTTCATAATTTATTATAACTCCGTCAAGCTTATTTCCAAAATTGTCACAATTTGGCCGTTGACCTCAACTTTTTCATTTACAGTTTTGTTCAACAATGCAATTCCAATTGGGGAGGTGTGCGATATCCAACCAGTTTTTATGGCATTATCATCTTTACCCACCAAAGTAATTGTCATCTCTCGATTATCATTATTAAATAAAACTTTTACTTTATGTCCAATCTCAATTTTATTTGTTGAAGTAGGTATTTCAATCAACGTCGCATCTTTAATACTATTCGAAATTTCTTCAATTTGTGTTTGTAATACAATCGCCCGCTCACCCATAAAAATATATGCCGAGTTTTCCTTCAAATCTCCCTCTGCCGCCGCCTCTCTTTTTTCCTCAAAAGTCCGCACTAACTCAGCTTTTAGAGTAATCAAATTTTGTTTTAAACGGTCCAGCCCCGCCTGTGTTATCGGTATCATAAGATTTCTATTTTACACTAATTATTTAATTTTATTCTGTTTTCCCAGTGTATAATCCAAGCATGACCACTGAAAAACAAGATTTAGTTTATATAAAAGATTATCTAAAATTTCATTTCCAAATGGTTATTGCAACTTATGGTGATTTTCCTTGGATTGCCACAGTTTATTATTCTATTGATGACAATATGAACATTTATTTTTTGACTAGTCCAAAAACTATTCATGCTCAACAAATAAAATCAAATCCAAAAGTTGCCATTGCTATAGCCGATTCACCTCAGTCTCCCAATTCCCAGAAGAAAGGCTTACAAATTTATGGCCTATGTGAAGAAGTCACTGGTATGCGAAAAATAACTCATGCTATTACTTTATGGACAAAAACTTTGAATGTTACAGATAAAAATTATAGTTATCAAGGTATGGTCAAAAAAACTATCAGTGGTCGAATGTATAAAGTAACCCCACAAAAAATTAAATTCTTCAATGAAGAATTATGGGAGGAGGGACAAGAAAAATTAATCGAACTTTAATATGATTTTTACCTCATTTATAGACCTTGGTTACCATTATGTTCTTAAACCGATATTATTTAAATTCGACCCCGAGTTTGTTCACGATTTATTTACTAAAACTGGCGAAATTCTCGAATCTCAGGACTGGCTTATTGGTAATATTTTCCGTTACCAAAATCCAAAATTATCAAAAACGGTTTTAGGTCTAAAGTTTGATAACCCCATTGGTCTTGCTGCTGGTTTTGACTACGATGGTCACTTATCTCAAATTATGCACTCTGTTGGCTTTGGATTTAACACTGTTGGCACAGTTACTGCTTTACCATACGACGGTAACCCCCCTCCGCGATTAGGCCGATTACCAAAGTCAAACTCACTACTAGTCAACAAAGGATTTAAATCATCAGGTTCAGTCAATATCGTTAAGAGACTAGATCAAAAAAAACTTTCAAACTGCACTGTGGGTATTAGTGTTGGATGTTCTAATCTTCCTCAAATTAATACTATAGATAAGGCAATTAGCGATTATCTCTTCACATTTAACATATTTAAAAACAAATCTTATGTCAAATATTTTGAACTAAATATTAGCTGCCCAAATACTGTCATACCCACTCCATTTACCGCCCCACAAAATTTTACTAAATTAGTTGTTGCTATTAATAAATTAAAATTAAAACAACCAATTTTCGTTAAAATGCCAAACGAAATTTCTTATCTTAATTCTGATAATTTAGTACAAATCGCTATCGACCATAAAATTATTGGTTTTATCTTTTCGAATCTTGTCAAAGATCGTCAAAATCCGGCATTTAATAAAAATGAAATGGCAAAATTTATCAATCAAAAAGGTAATTTCAGTGGTCGACCAACATTTGATAGTTCAAATAAATTAATTTATCACACTCGCAAAAAATTTGGCAAAAAAATTACTATTATTGGTACCGGTGGAATATTTATGGCCATGATGCTCAAACAAAGTTAAATGCAGGCGCCGATTTAGTTCAATTAGTTACTGGTATGATTTTTGAAGGTCCTCAACTAATTGGACAAATAAATAAATCACTCGCTAAACCGTTTTTAAACTAATTCCTCCATCCACCACTACTATCTCTCCAGTCATTGCATTATTTTTTAATATAGCTACCGCCATTTGAGCAATTTCTTCCGGTTTAATAAATCTCTCGATTAGTTGTTCTTGTGAATTTGACTTCAATGACTCTTCAGTTATTACACCCCATATTGGAGTTAATACATATCCAGGAGCAACAGCGTTAATCAAAATTTTTGGAGCTAAGTTTTTTGCCATAACTTGGGTAAAGTTATTTAATGCCGCCTTTGATGCAGCATATGCCGGCAGATCTTTCCACGCCGCCTTTCCTTCTCCATAAATAGATGAAATGTTCAATATTTTTCCACCATCTTTCATTAGAGCGACTGCTTTTTCAGTACAAGAGACAACAGCAAACAAATTTACTTGAAACACATCTTTCCAAGTTGTTAAGTCATACAAATTACCATCAATATTAATACCGGCATTATTTACTAAAATATCAATTTTTCCAAATTTATCTTTTACAAATTCAAATAATTTAACTATTTCATCCCCATTTCTTAAATCTACTTTCAATTTGTACCCATTTTTACCTATTTTATTTAATGTGTCGTTCGCACCCTCTTCATTAGAATTATAAGTAAAAACTACTTGACAGCCATCTTTTGCTAGAGCTATGGCAATAGCTTGTCCTATACCACTACTCGCCCCAGTTATGATTACAACTTTATCTTCCATAACCATTATTATACCCCACATTTTTCTGCTAAAATTTCCTTATGTCATTTGTTGTCTTTGCCTGGACTGCCTCGATAATTTACGCCTTTACTGCTATCCTCGCCAAATTTATTTCCAAATATCAACTAAAAAATGTTTTCCAATATTCATTTTTTATGATTTTATTTAGTGCCATATTTTCGGGAATAATTGCCTTAGTCAATGGCGCTACTTTACCAACCAATTGGACTTTTGTAATTTTATCTGGTTTGTTTTTATCACTTGCCAATGTTTTATATCTTACGGTTTTAAAAAAGATTGATGTTTCAGTTATGTCACCATTATTAAATTTTAGAACGGTAATTACTGTTATCTTGAGTTTCATAATTCTAGGAGAAAAATTAAATCCTCAAAATATATTAATTATGTTTGTAATCCTAATCGCGGGTATGTTTGCCACTATGGACGAAAAATTTTCTTTAAAATCGTTTTTCTCCAAAAGTATTGGACTGGGATTAATTTTTATTTTGGTTTATGCAATCCAAAATATTTTTGTTAACAAAGCCGTCGCCAGCAATAGTTATTGGACAGAAATTTTATGGATGGGTATTTTTGCTTCATTATTTTCATTTATTTTTCTTTATTCAAAATTTAAAATTGATGTTTTAAGATCAAAATTATCCGATTATTTCGGAGTAATTACTCTCTCATTTTTTGGAACTTTTGGTGATTTGGCGGCCTATAAAGCTTTCTCTGGAAACGTTGGTATTTCCACTATAATTATTTCTCTTCCACTCTCAATGATATTGGTATTTATTTTTGCTTTATGGAAACCAAATCTTCTCGAAAAACACACAGTCAAAGTTTATGTAGTTCGTTTTATCGCTACCGGAATCATGATTTTGGGAGCCCTGAAATTATCAATGTAAATTTTGTTACACTACTTTAGTGTTAACCAAAATATATTTTTATAAAACATCATCAGGTAAAGAAATTGTTATTAATGAAATAAACAACCTAGATTCACAATCAATTGTCAAAACTCGAAACGCCATTCGATTATTTGAGGAGTATGGGTTAAGTTTAATTAATACTAAATGGGTCAAAAAAATATATAAAAAACCTACATTATTTGAACTTCGAATAACTGGTAATAAACAAATTCGAATATTGTTTTCTGAAATTTCATCAAACAAATATTTATTTACCAATATTTTTGTTAAAAAATCAAGAAAAACTCCCACCAAAGAAATTGAAACAGCTGTGAAACGTCTTAATGAATTTATATAACAAATTTGTTATAATCAATTTATGAAACGAAACATAAAGCAATTAACCAAATGGTCTGATTTTGATAAAAAGTTAGTTGACAATCCAAAATTAGCCAAAGATATGGCTAAATCAGAAGCTATGTATCAACTCACTCGAAGTATAATCAAGCTTCGACTCGATAAAAAACTAAGTCAAACCGAATTGGCGACTAAAATTGGTAGTAAGCAACCGGCCATATCGAGGCTTGAATCCGGTAATTCTTGGCCGTCCTTTTCCTTGCTTCAAAAAATTGCCACAGTTACCAATAGTAAATTAATTGTATCTTTTCAATAACTTTCTATTTCCCATTAGATATAATACAAATATGTTCCCGTAGTCTAGTGGATAGAACTCTCCCCTCCGAAGGGAGAAACGTGAGTTCGACTCTCACCGGGAACACAACGTAATAAATTGCGAAGCAATTTAAACGTTCCACCTTAATAAATAAAATAACTATTATTATGAACACCAACTTTATTAATTACTTAAAATCAAATAGTTTAGATATCAAAATTCATAATTTTGATGAATTTACTCACACTGCACAACAGGCTGCTACCGCCTTGGGTTGTGATGTTTCCCAAATTGCCAAATCATTAATATTTAAATCAACCTCTGGTAAGCCAATTTTGGTTGTGGCATCAGGTAGCAATCGAGTCGATGAAACAAAAATAGCCACACTTTTGGGTGAATCTATCAGTAAAGCTGATGCTGATTTTGTCAAAGAAAAAACCGGCTACACCATTGGTGGTGTTCCGCCTTTTGCTTTTTTAAACCCTATTATCACTTTTATTGATGAGGATTTACAAAAATTTGCCACTATTTGGGCCGCGGCCGGCACCAATAATTCTGTTTTTTCCATAACTCCCAACAATTTAATAAAATTATCTTCCGGACAAGTCGCGAATATCAAGCAATCTACGGTATAATACCTTATGTCTGTTTTTGATGAACGCTCAGCAGGGGGCTTGGTTTTCCGCGTCACTGAAGGTCGAGTTTTTTGGTTGGTCATAAAATTTTTATCCAAAAAAACATTAAAAAATAGTGGTGAAACTGCCCATGTTACCGTATATAAATTTCCCAAAGGTCACGTCCAAGATCAAGAAGTCTTAAAACAAACCGCCTTGCGTGAAGTTGAAGAAGAAGGAAGAATTAAAAGTAAAGTTGTTAATAAAATTGGTTCCAACGATTATATTTTGTGGGACAAAGAAACCCACAAAAAAATTATCAAAAAAGTTACCTTTTTTTTGATGGAATACGAAGGGGAAAGTGACTCACGTTATACTGACCATGAAGTAGTGTTAGATCGTGAGTGGTTGTCTCAAAGCGATGCTCTTGATAAACTAGCCTACGAATCGGAGCGAAAATTACTCAAAATTGCCGCCAATCGATTAAATGATTTATTAAAAAACAAATAGGGAGGAGTCGCCTAGTGGTATGGCACACGCTTGGAAAGCGTGCGTTCGTAAGGACTCGCGAGTTCGAATCTCGCCTCCTCCGCCTACGTTCGCTGAAGCTCACTCCGGCGGACACAGTCCGCCAATTTTTGCGAAAGCGAATTACGTAAGCTGACACGAAGTTGGTATAGAATTAATTGTGTTTTATGTTTATTTTCTAGAAAACAAAGATAAAAAACCTTACGTTGGTTGCACTAATAATTTAAAAGATAGATTTCAACGTCACAACAAGGGTTATGTTCCTGCGACAAGAGATTTAAGACCTTGGAAATTAGTTGCCTATTTTGCCTTTAATGACGAAAAAGTTGCATTTAGATTTGAAAAATATATGAAAACAGGGTCAGGGAGAGAATTTATAAAAAGACATATAAAAATAGAATGACAAGTTATAATTAGTCATGATTGATATCGAAGAAACAAAGGTCGGAGCCCATGCCTTATTGGTAACAAATGAAGGAAAAATTATCTTACAACAAAGGGATAATAATCCCGGAATTGTTAATCCCTGTTTAATTTCAATGTTTGGAGGATCCTCGAGGAGAGGAGATTTGCCAGAAGATTGTTTGAAAAGAGAATTGGCGGAAGAATTGGAATTGGACGTAACGTTATATAAAGTTGAGAAGTTGGAAGTTTTTAATAAAACAAAGGAAATTGATGGTCAGGATTATGAAGCGAATGTATTTGTAATAAAAAATGTACATTCAGAGAATTTGAAAATTCATGAGGGAAAAGGTTTTGTTTGCGACTACGCTAAAGAATTGCTAAAACTAGATAAACTGACGAGAATTACCAAGTTGTCACTTGAGAGTTATATTGATTCACAAAATAAGTTCTAATTGCGTCAACGGTGCCCCGCCAATCATTTTTAATCTATCTTCCTACCATTTTTCCCACAATCATCGACAAAATACTCATTACAATCGAAGCCAATAGAGTAGTGGTAAACGAATTACTTTCCACTCCCGGTACAAATTTTAATGCGATTTGTAACACAATTGCATTAATTACCAAAGTAAAAAGACCCAAAGTTAGGATATTTATTGGTAAAGTTAATATAAGCAAAATTGGTTTGATCAATACATTAAATAGTCCTAAAACTAAAACCAATACCAAAGCCCCCATAAAACTTGTAACCACAAATCCTGGGACCAAATAAGCCGTCGCCAAAATAACTAACGCTCGCAATATCCAACTCATTAATATTTCCATAATATTATTATACTCGTTTTGTTATTTTTAAACTAAATCTTTACTTTCACATCCACGCAATAAGCTTCGTCGTGGGTAATTATTACTGGATTAATTTCAATTTCTTCAATCTCTTTATTTTCTATCATCAATTTTTCTAGTGCAAAAAATATTTTATAAAGTTTTGTTAAATCATAAACTTGATCATTTCTAAAACCATTTAACAATGTATAAACTTTAGATTCAGATACAATAGTTTTTATCTTGTCTTCAGTCAAAGGAAATAACCGTAAATTACGATCTTTGATTAGTTCTGCCATTTTTCCTCCCGCTCCAAACAACACCACTTCTCCAAAATTAGGGTCTCTTTTTATCCCCAAAATTACTTCCACCCCACCTTCAATTTGCTGTTGAATTTGAATACTATAATTATCTTTTTGTATTTTTAAAAAATTATTTTTTAAATC
>JAHFKH010000068.1 GCA_023245435.1 Candidatus Shapirobacteria bacterium
AAATGATGGCCAGCCAGAAATTTTTGCCAAATACTCCATGTCTCGTTAATGCGGGCAAAAAAATGCAACAGCTGTCGGCCTGTTTTGTACTACCAATTGACGATTCAATGGAGTCAATTTTGACGACGATGAAAGATATGGCCATGATTCACAAAAGTGGTGGGGGAACAGGGTTTTCATTTTCGCGTTTGCGACCGAGTGGTGATTATATTGCCAGTAGTGGAGGAACGACAGTCGGTCCAGTGTCATTTATGCAAGCTTACAACGATGTGACAGGGCAAATAAAACAAGGAGGGGTACGTCGGGGAGCAAATATGGGAATGTTATCAGTCGAACATCCCGATGTGTTGCGATTTGCAGTAGTAAAACTTGATGAATATTCGTTGACCAATTTTAATATATCACTAGCTATAACCAATAAATTTATGGATAAAATTGAAAGTGATAAAAAGTTTGTGGCTGATGATTTAATTCCTGAAGAAATTGTGGAAAAAATTAAATTAGCTGAAGGAAATCGAGATGTGGATGCACGATTGCGAGGTGTAGAAGCAGAAGTGTTGAAATTATATGATTGGGCAAAAGCCACAAAAGAGGGAGAGGGTTATGAGTTGATTAATCCAAAAAATGGTTTAACGACAATGAAATTAAATGCTTATAAAGTATTTAATTTAATTACTCGGTTGGCGTGGCAATTTGGTGATCCAGGTTTGGTGTTTATCGATCGAATGAATGATACAAATAGTAATCCAGTACCAAAATTGGGACGGATTGAAGCCACCAATCCTTGTGGTGAACAACCACTGTTGCCTTATGATGCGTGTAATTTAGGATCGATTAATTTATCTAGATTTGTTTTAAACCCCTCCGCCCTACGGACACCTCCCCTTGACAGGGGAGGCAGGACTGATACAGATGATTTAAAGTCTCCCTTGTCAAAGGGAGATTTAGAGGGATTGGATCTCGATTGGTCTGATTTGGCTCGAGTGGTACATGAAGGGGTGGAATTTTTGGATAATGTAGTGGAAATTAATCAATTTCCTGTACCGCAAATTAGGGAAATGGTGTCAAAAACTCGACGAATTGGTTTGGGAGTAATGGGTTTTGCTGATATGTTGTTTAAATTGGGAATTCGATATGATTCGGAGGAAGGTTTAATATGGGCAGAAAAAGTCATGAAATTTATCAATGATGAGGCAAAAAAAGCCACTGTTAATTTGGCACTTAGCCGGGGAGTATTTCTTGCTTGGGAGGAAAGTGTGTTTGTGGCAACTGGGTATCGGCCTCGCAATATGGCATTGACCACAATTGCTCCGACAGGAACTATTTCGATGGTGGCCGATACGTCATCGGGAATTGAACCAATTTTTTCTTTGGGTTATCAAAAAAATACAGTTGAAGGTAAAACACTATATATAATGAATCCAGTTTTTGTCGAGGAATTAAAAAAGAGAAATATATATACCGAAGAGTTGTTGGATAAGGTAGTAAAAAATGGAGGAAAATTAAATAATATTGAAGAAATACCTGAGGACTTAAAAAATATTTTTAGAACAGCACTGGAAATTGACCCGGAGTGGCATATTAAAATTCAAGCGGCGTTTCAAAAATATACCGATAATGCGGTGTCAAAAACTATTAATTTTCCCAAAGAAGCAAAAGTTGATGATGTGCGAAAGGCTTATTTATTGGCATATTCATTAGGGACAAAAGGGATTACTATTTATCGAAGTGGGAGCAGGGAAAAAGAAGTTATTCAACAAGTAAAAAGTGAAGAAAAAATAATAGAAAGAAAAAACAAAAAAGGAACACCGGCGGCGGCACGAGGAGTTAGATTGCGCAAATCTTGTGATGCGGGCAAGGTGTATACCTCAGTGTTTTTTGAAGAAGGGGATGGTCCAGTTGAGGTTTTTGTTAATTTAGGAAAATCGGGGGGTTATATGGCAGGTAGTGCTGAGGTCACCGGTCGTTTGGCATCACTGGCCTTAAAATATGGGGCAAATTTAGAAGAAGTGGCTGATGAATTGGTGGGAATTTCGTGTGGTCAAAGGACTGGTTTTGGCAATAATGTAACTTTGAGTATGTTTGATGCAGTCGGGAAAGCGTTGCTGGAAGTTTCTAAAGGTGATCAATTGGAAATGTTTGAAGAAGAGAAAGATAAATTGGATTTGTTAAAAGATGTGAGAGATAAAATAGCGGATAGCGAAAGTAAATTTAGCTCGTGTCCCGATTGTGGTAGCCCACTTTATGCTGAGGAGGGATGTTTTAAATGTAGTAATAGTTATTGTGGTTATAGTAAATGTTCATAGTAAAATAAATTATGATTGATAATTTGAAACTAAAAAAAAGAGTTGAGAAATTATGTACAAATGAAAATTTTGTTCATCATGAGTGGTATTTTAAATATCATTTAGAATTAGTTGAAAGAATTGTCAACGAATTAAAAGAGTACTATCCTGAGGCTGATTTTGAATTGATTAATTCCATGGTTTGGTTTCATGATTTGGATAAAATTGTTAAAAACCAAAATATTGTGCCAAATGACATTTTGGTTGAGGTGGGTTTTGATGATAATGAAATACAAAGAATAAATGATTTACTAAAAATTACTGAAGGTCATCGAGAAATTGATATAAATGAGGCGGTAATTGAAGCTAAAATTTTGACAAGTGCCGATGGTGTAGCTCACTTTACTGGTCCTTTTCCTTTAATTTATTGGCGGGATAATCCAAATAAACCGATTGAAGAAATGATGGCTGATAATTTGGAAAAACTAAAGCGTGATTGGGAAAGAAAAATTGTGATACCTGAATTAAAAAAGTCTTTTGAAGGTAGATATAATTATTTACTTGAATTACGAGGAATATATCCCGATAAATTTATTAAATAAATGTCAATCACAACCAAAACTGGGGATAAGGGGTATAGCAGTATTTTAAATAAAAGATTAAAAAAAGATGATAAGGTTTTTGAGGCAATAGGGACGATTGATGAACTTCAGGCAGTTATCAGTTACGAGTTATCAGTTACGAGTTATCAAATACAAACTGATTTGTACGAAATAATGGGATGTATTGCCACTGGCAATACAGTTGACAGTTTGGAGTTACGAGTTACGAGTTTGGAACAAGAAATTGAAAAATTAGAAAAAAAATTAAAACCTTTGACTAAGTTTTTAATATTTAAAAAAGAAAAGGCGAGGAGATTAAATTGGATTAGAACAATCGTTAGACGTG
>JAHFKH010000069.1 GCA_023245435.1 Candidatus Shapirobacteria bacterium
GTAGTAGGACGAATATTATTACCTGTATTTTTAAAAACACCCGTAGTCCCCTTTTTGAGAACAACATATAATCATCCAAAATATTGGATCGCGCGAGTTTTTGAGAAATTAACAAAAAGTTTAGTTTCAAGTTATTTGGCCAATTCTGAGTCGGTTAAAGATTTTTATGTTAATCATTATGGTATAGACAGCAATAAAATTACAGTTGTTCCAAACGGGATAGATGTTAAATTTTATGATCAAATAAAGTCAATTTCGCACGAAACAAAAACAATTATTTGCGTGGCTAATTTACATATTAATAAAGGCCACAAATATTTATTGGAGGCGTTTGAGGAAGTTTATAAAACCAATAAAAATATAAAGTTGTGGTTGGTGGGTGACGGAGTAGAAAAAGAAAATTTATTAAAACAGATTTTGTATTATAAATCAAAAAGTAATATTAAATTTTTGGGTAATCGAAATGATGTTCCAGAGCTGTTAAAACAATCAGATATTTTTGTCCTCCCCACATTGTTCGAGGGGATGAGTAATGCGGTTATGGAAGCAATGGTGAGTCGTATACCCATTATTACAACTAACATACCAGAAAATAAAATTTTATTGGATGATAATAGTGCGTTGTTTATACCAGTAAATAATTCAGATATGATTGCCAAAAATATAAATTTATTATTAAGTGATGCCAAATTAGCCCAAAAATTGGATAAAAATGCCAAACAAATAATTCTTGATAATTATGATTTAATAAAGGTGGCAAAAAAATATGAAGGATTTGTACGAAAATACATATCAAAACAATAAACACTTTAGTTTCGGCAAAAACTGGCAATTATTTTTGGAATCGCTAAATACAGAGCGAATTAATAGTGCCAAAAAGTCTTTGTTGGATTTTTTAGGTAAAAATAATATAAAAGGTAAAACTTTTGTCGATATAGGCTCAGGGAGTGGATTGTTTTCATTGGCGGCATATAAATTGGGAGCAAAAAAAGTAGTGTCGGTGGATATTGATCAGTTTTCCCTGAAGTGTGTTAATCAATTAAGACAAAACGAAAATAATCCAAATAATTGGGAAATAAAAAAAGGATCAGCACTGGATTTAAAATTTATCAAAACACTTGGTACTTTTGATATTGTTTATTCTTGGGGAGTATTACATCATACCGGTGATATGTATCAGGCCTTAAAAAATGTAACAAATTTGGTAAATAAAAATGGAAGGCTATATCTGGCCATTTACAACGACAATCAAATAGCATTAGAAGGAACATCGGCTTTTTGGGCTAAATTAAAGAAATATTATAATAATTGTAACAATTTAATAAAAAAGATTATTGAATTTGGTTATATTATTTATTATGTATTGGGACTAGTGGTGGGTGGTAAAAATCCCGTTAGTTATATTAAAAATTATAAAACCCTGCGCGGGATGAATTTTTGGACAGATATCAAGGATTGGCTGGGTGGATATCCATATGAATACGCTACTACAGTTCATATAATTGATTATTTTGGTGAGTTTGGGTTAAAATGCACTAAATTAAATCCGGCACGAAGTATTGGTTGTAATGAATTTTTATTGGAGAGAAAGTAATGAATAATAACAATAAAATATTATTTATTTGTGAAAAGCGATTGGATACTATTGGTCAGTGTAATAAAGATTTAATTGATGGGTTTGAAAAGAGCAATATAAATGTTACTGTTGTTGAGTTTAATAACCATTTGTTTAAATACCCAATATTAAATATTTTTGTCGAAATATTTAATATGATTAGATTGATTTTATTAGTCAGGCCTAATGATTTTTTATTGTTTACTGATCCTTTATCTATAAATATTTTAAGTTCGTTGTTTTTACGAAATAAAAAATATACAATTTTTTATCATTATGAAAAAGACCCATTTTACTATAAGTATTTGCCTTTTACTTCCTATAGAAAGATTCTTAATATGTTTGATAGAATATTTTGTATTTCTAAGTTTTCACAAAAACAACTGTGCAAACTTGGTATTCAAATGAATAAAAGTAAGGTTGTTTATTGTGGAGTAGACCATAATATGTTTTACCAGCAAAACGAAAATGTTTTTGGCTTTGATTACATTTTGTCAAACGGATCAGAAGAGCCAAGGAAGAACATGAAAAACATATTACACTCATTTAGATTACTAAAAAATGATTTTCCAAATATTAAATTAGTTAAGCCTGGTTTTATAGTAAACAATCATAATAGGGAAAAAACGATGTCGTATATAAAAAAATTTCATTTAGAAGATAGTATTGTTTTTACTGGATATTTGGAATTTAAAGATATACCAAAGATGTTTTGTAGTGCAAAACTTTTGCTATATCCGTCTTTATTAGAAGGTTTTGGCATACCAATAGTCGAAGCCCTGGCATGTGGTTGCCCGGTAGTAACGTCAAATCGAGACCCAATGAAGGAGTTGGTTGATAATGTTGTGGAAACTGTTGATCCTCTAAAACCTCGAGAAATCTATTTATTATGCAAAAAAATATTAAGTGACAAAAAATATCGAGATGAGGTGGTAAAGAAAGGGTTAATTCGATCGATGGACTTTGATTGGCAAAAAACAGCCAGAGAAATGTGGGTAGAAATATTTGCATAATATTTGACAGATTATTTCTTAGCAATTACCATTAGACTTGGAGTGTATACTTCCTGTTTTTCGTATCCCATAATTTGAATTATAGTTTCAAAAAGAAACAAGAAAACTTTTCTTAGAATGTTTATCCACCAGTTGCCGGCACCATAATAGTTTGCTATTTGGTATTTGTCAAATTTTACTTGTCCAAAGAGTTGATTGATACTATTTTTTGTAAAGCCTAATTCATGAGTTAAGTCTCCATATCTGTTGGCGGCAGAATTGAAATAGGCTCCGCTGTTTGGAACAATAATTATAAAATATCCATTATCGTTTAGTATATTTTTTATTTTTTTAACAAAGTCGACTTGTTTATTTTTGTCAATGTGTTCAAGAACGTGTGAAAGATAGACAACATCATATTTTTGTTTTGTGTTTTTGAGTAAATCAAAAAAATCCATTTGATTAAAAACATAGTGACTAAATAGTTTCTTGCATAACTTTATTTCCTCTGAAGAAAGGTCAACACCTGTCACATTTTTATATTTATGTGTTTCAAGAAAGTAGATAAAACTGCCATATCCACATC
>JAHFKH010000022.1 GCA_023245435.1 Candidatus Shapirobacteria bacterium
TCAACACTGGCAGAAATGATTTTGTTTGAAGAAATGCTTATTAGAGAAACCGATAATCAAATAAAAAAATCACTATTATCCGATAAAATGGGTGAATCTTATGCAACTATTTTACGACAAAATTATTTCGTATTGTTTGAAAAAGAGGCTCACAAAATAATCCCCCAAGGGATTAAGGTAGAAGATTTGTCAAAAATGTATTTAAAAAATTTACGAGAACAATTTGGAACTTCTGTAAAGGTTGATAATATGTTTATGTACGAATGGTCGTATATATCGCATATTTTTGACTCGCCTTTTTATTGTTATGCTTATAATTTTGGTGAATTGTTGGCACTAGGTTTGTATAAAAAATATAAAGAAAATCAAAAAATTTGGTTACCACGAATTGAAAAAATATTGGAAGCGGGAGGAAGCTGTAACCCACAACAATTGTTGTTGGAAAATGGAATTGATATAAGATCAAAAAATTTTTGGAATGACGGTTTTGAAATTATTCGAGAGTGGCAGAATAAGCTTGAAAAATTGTAATAAAGTGCTACTATAGTAGTAGTAGATATATGAAAGATTTAACTTTAAAAAAACTAACAAATTATTTTTCAAAATACCCTCTTAAAAAATATAAGAAAGGGGAAATAATTTTAAGGCCGGGAGAAAAACCCAATTATGTGGGATTTATTAAATCGGGATTTATTAGAGTATATACTTTAAACGAATCGGGGCAGGAAATTACGATGTCGCTTTTTAAACCAATGTTGTACTTTACAACTATTTTTGTGATGACTGAAGAGGTAAATAAATTTTATTTTGAATCAGTGTCGCCAGTAGAAATGTGGATGGCACCAAAAAATGAATTTGTAGATTATTGTAAGAAAAATGGAGATATATGCAAAGACATAATGGAGACTATTGGAAAATTATTTTTGAATTTGGTTGAAAATACTGGAAAATTATTAGGAACTAATTCATTGGGAAAAGTAGCTATGATAATTACGTCGATTGCTGATAGTAAGTCGCATTTTGCTTTGACTCATAAAATGGTTGCGAGTTTAACGGGATTGACTCGAGAAACAGTAACATTACAAATGCTTAAATTAGAAAAAATGAAATTGGTTGATAATAGCAATAGAAAAGTGACAATTTTAAATAGAGATGGATTGGATAAATTGATTGGAAAATAATTTATTCGCGACAACAATCAAGAATTTTGCCGATGGCGCCGCTAAGTTTACCGAGCATGTCGGTTTTTTTTAATTTAATGGGAGTTTCCAATCCCTCTAAATCTCCCAATGACTTGGGAGACTTATCTGTCATACCAAGGTTTATGCCCCAAAATAAATTATATAAATCATAAGATTTTTTGAATAAATCATAGGCGGTTTTGGTATCGCCTTTGGTTTGATATTTGGTGCCAACTTCCATAATACGCATACTGGCGGCTAATAAATGTTTGCTGGTACACCATACTTCGCCTTCGTATTTGGGAATTAACATTTTCATTAAAACTTTACGCATTTCTCGGGCTTCAGCCAATAATTCAAAATATTTAGTTTTGCCAGTTTTATTGGCATTAAAAAACATATGTTCTTCGATGGCAATAAGATTCATAACCGCCATGGAAAGATCTTCACCTGAAGCCAAATCCATTTCATGACCAGCTTCAGCTGATTTAACCTTGGACATGAATTTTTGTAAGTCTGTGTTTTTGATCATAGATTATTGTATCAAACCCTTCCGCCCTTCGGGCACCTCCCCTTGACAGGGGAGGTTAAAACAAATTTTATAATTTTTATTGTTATAATATTTCGTGGATTATTCGAGAAATATAAAAATATTAACGTGGCAGGGATTTTTCATTGGGTTCAGCCTATGGGCGCCAATAGCGGCCATTTATTTTTCAAAAGTTTCAGGATCGTATGCATTGGGGTTAAGTATTTTTTCAATAGCGATGGTAAGCAGTGCTATTTTTGAAATACCAACTGGAATATTTTCAGATTTAATTGGAAGAAAATATACTACAATGTTGGGTGGACTATTTTATATGTTGGCGGGCATATTTTATGCCCTGGGTTTTAATTACTGGTGGCTAGTAGTTGGAGCAATTATGGAAGGATTGGCACGATCGTTTTATAGTGGTAATAATGATGCTTTACTTTACGATAGTTTAAATAAGTCTGACAGAAAAGAAGAACTGGAAAAATTTATGGGGTTTATAGGTGGTGCAGAGCAGTTAGCTTTTGGATTTGCTGGGTTATTGGGAGGAATTTTAGCATATAAATATTCTTTTAATTTGGTAATGTGGTTATCAGCTATTCCCCTGTTCTTATGTTTTTTCACTAGTTTTTGGTTAGTTGAAATTGAAAATAAGGAAAAGAATGAGGGAAATATTTTTATTCATTTAAAAGAAGCTGTTGGTAATTTTATTAAAAATAAAAAAATAAGATTATTGAGTTTGTCATCAATTATTGGTTTTGGACAAGGTGAGGCTGGGTTTCAATTTACTCCCGTATTTGTAGCTAGTTTATGGCCACTGTGGGCAATTGGAATTGCAAGAATGCTATCAAATACTGGGGCAGCAGTTGGATTTTGGTTGAGTGGAAAAATAATAAAAAAATTTAGACCAGAAAAAATTTTAATATTTGAACAAATATCGAGCAAAATATTGAATTTTATAGCTTTATTATTTCCGTCTGTGGCCTCACCTGCATTGATGTCGACAACTTCAATAATGTATGGACCGAGTAGTGTGGCGGAAAACTCGATTTTTCAAAATGAGTTTACAGATAAACAGAGGGCGACAATGGGATCACTTAATTCATTTGGTAGAAGTATCTTTTTTGCAATTTGTGCTGTAGGTTTGGGGCTTATTGCCGATAAGACCAGTCCACGAATTGCCCTAATTGTAGGACAAATTGTTGGTTTGCTTTCAGTGTGGTTAACGTGGAAATTGTACAAACTTTTACGAAACGATACCGGCAAAGAGAACTAGAGAAATCATACCGATGGTGTGGGAGAAAAGGGAGACGGTAATAAATCGGCCGATAGTCATAGCTGAGATTCCCATCAGTATACTTTATTGAAAATGAAATCAACTTACGAAAACTAAGAACTATATAACAGTCGCATCTTTAGTTATTGAGATATTTTATTAATTTTTAATAATAATTTTTCTTGATCCGTAGTTAATTTCAAACTATACAGAATATATAGTTATATATACTCGATACTATAAGACAGTATGATATACTATCACACCATGTCAAAATCAGAACTATTTACTGAAGAATATTTAAAAAAAATACTCGATTTTAAGCCAAAAGAAAGTATTGGTCAAAATTTTTTAATTGACTACAATATTGCTAGTCAAATTGCATCAAGAACTATTAGAGGAGCTGATGTGGTTGAAGTCGGTTCTGGACCAGGAAATTTAACTCGAATGATTGCTGAAAATGGAGCCAACAGAGTAATTGGTCTCGAAATTGACCCAAATTTTAGAGAAGCTCAAGAAATAGTTCTTGCGGGTACTAATAATGTTGAGATTCGACAACAAAATGCATTAAATTTTGACTTTGATAATTGGATTAGAAACGATTCTTATGCCGAACATCAAGTAATTGGAAATATCCCCTATCATATTTCTGAACCTCTTATAACAGCAATCGCTAGATCAGGAAATAAAATTGTTAATACTACTCTATTAGTAGGTAAAAGTTTAGCCACAACACTAACAACAACAAATCCTGGATCAATACATTACTCCAAATTGTCATTTATTGGAAGTGTTTTTGATATAAATATAGAGGCAAGAGTATCTGCTAATTGTTTTTGGCCACGCCCTAGGACAGAATCAGCTGTAATTAGTTTATCATCCAAAGAAATGCCCACAGATGAATCTCAAACAGCTTTGGAACTTAGAAAAGCTATTGTTGACAGTTCAGATCAAAATTTGACATTAGCAAAAGTGATTAATGGATTATCAACTAGCAGCACCTCTGGTAAACAACTAGGCAAAGATATGTCTCATAGATATGGACGAAGACAACAAAAAAACGAACTAAATTTTTTGCGAAGAATGTTAAATGATATGCCAACTTCCCGAAGACAAAATCGGGAAGATGTTCAATCTATTGTCTCTTCTAGTACGCAAATGGCTAATAGTGGTTTGGCGGAACGTTTGGGTTTATCAACACGCATACTAAGCAAACCTTTTCATAATCTAAACAACGAAGAAGTAAAAGATCTCGAACGATCACTAATGAATATATAATAAAATAATCCTTATTTTAGTATAATTGGTTATAATAATAAATATAAATATTATGTAATATTTATGTCACAACCGAAAACATATATAGACCAGATACCCAAAAAAGACATAGGTCAACATTTTCTAATTAACAACCAGATCCTTGAGTTTATTGCTTCCCAAATACCACATGGTAGTCAAATAATTGAAATCGGAGCGGGCATGGGACAGCTGACTAGTAAAATTGTGTCCCATCCCGACAACGAAGTTATCGCTTTAGAGATTGACCCCCGATTTGAAACTTATTTATCTCAAATTCAACAAACTCACTCAAATCTAGAAATCATAATTGGTAATGCTCTTAAGTTTAACTATAATAATTTTAATTACCCTTGGTTAATTGGTAATATTCCCTATCATATTACTGAACCATTACTCCATAAATTTATAAAAGCTAAGGTTCAGGGTATTGTCTTATTGGTGGGTGATACATTTGCACAAGAGGCAACCGCAATTGAGATAAATTCCCCTAAAATAGGAAAACTTTCAATATTGGTTCATACTTTTTATAAGCCAGAAATTATAGCTAAAGTCGATAAGAAATATTTTGATCCACCGCCACGAACACAATCAGCTATTTTGAAACTAATCCCTCGTTTGGCAACTGATTATAAAGACAAAAAATTATTTTTACTTAGACATTTATTTCTAATGGCTCACTATGGCGCTTTATTAAAAAACGCGCTAATGGCTGGACTAATTAGATTTGAAAATAATAAGTTAACAAAGAATGAGGCTAGACAAGTTATCTCCGAATTAAATATTTCCGAGAAAATATTAAGCAAACAGTTTGAACAGTTGAACAATGAAGAATATTTGTCCCTATTCCAAAGTTTAAGTTGAATTTATTTTATACTTTGAATCAGTTTTAAGCAATTTTTGAAATAAATCATCACTATTTTCTAATGCCCAGTCATCATTACTAATAACAGGATTGTCTAACCCAAGCTTCCAATCAATTTGTAATGGGTCAAAATCTATACCGATAAACTTACTTGACATACGATGCTCTTTGTTATCGAGATAGCCATCTAGTGGTCGGTCATAATTAACCGTGGTTGTGTTCCATCCGATATGTTCAACTAATGAGGGTGCAGTAGCGTAAACATATTGTTTGTGAAAATAAAAGTACATAGCCATTCTTTCATCATCAGACATTCGATCATCTCTTCCCACGTTTTGATTAATCCAACCAATCATATTTTTCATCATCGAAAACGACATTGTATAAGCTTGAGAATAATACCAAATTTTAACTTTCAGCCAATGGTTATTTTGACTAATAGCTTGATTAGTAGATTTACTATTTGAATAAAAAGTGACAGGTTTATCACCAACTATATTTATTATTTTTTCAACAGTGGGGACCAAATTAAAACAAGGTAGAATATCATGGTGCAATATCAAGACTTGATCGGGGTTTTCTTTTTCCAGTTCATTATACAGATTATTTAAACCATCGTATGGGGTTCCTGAATCGTCAACATAAACTGTAACTCTAGGATCATTCAAAATAAATTTAATGGCCTTTACCCAATTACTCCTGTCTGGTTTACCATTTTGTTTGGGAAGATAATGAAGAATTTTTATGGCGAGTTTCATATATTTCTTAACTGTTAATTAATAAAACATACTTATGATTGCCATCTGCCTCAACCAACTTGTTAATAATTCTTAATTTTAATTTATTTTTTTTGGCCATTTTGATTGGTGACAACTCTCCATCAAATCTAGAAGATCCTGGCAGTATTAAAACACCATTTTTTTTCAGAAAGTGCTTATAATTTTCATAAAAATTTAAGATAATAATATCTTCTCGAATCAGGGCGGGTTGGGTTTCGTCTGTTGGAACACCCAAGATATTGGGTGGATTAAATACTATCAAATCAAATTTTGAATCTGGTGGAATATTATCAAATAAATCACCACAAGAAAAACTAACATTTTTTAAATCGAGTAAAATTGAATTTAGTTGACTATTTTTTACTGCAGTTGGATTAATGTCACTAAAATGGACATTTTTTGCACCATATTTGGAACAGATTGCTCCCAAAACACCACAACCACTTCCCAAATCCAAGACATCTTTGTCTTTGTATAATTTTTTATTATGAATTAAAACATCTGCTAGATAGCTACCTAAATACGATTTGTCAAATCTAAAAACTTGGCTTAATATTATAAGAGAAGGAATACCAATATTAGCGAACTTCTCAGTGATATATCCAGGTTGGTATAAGTCATCTACTAATTTCTGAATGTCTGGTTCAAACTGTAAGTCTTTGTTCTGCATAATATGTTTTAATTTATAACTTCCTCACTCCATACGTCATTTTTTCTAATTTTAAAAGTCATCTTTAGCATTTTCGTTTTGGCTTTTTGCTGTACGATCAAATCCTGTGGATTTGATAGTAAATTAACAATAATTTGAGCAATGGCGATTGTCTCTTGTTTATTAAAACCACGAGCAGTTATCCAAGACCCACCCAATCTTATTCCGCCGGCAATGTATGGTTTAAATGTTTCTCCAGGGGTGACTTGACGATTGGTTAATATTCCAACACCCTCAAGTAAAGCCTCGGCGTCTTTGCCAGTTAATCCGAAAACTTTGTAAGTATTTAAGACCATTAAATGAGTATCCGTCCCATTTGATATCATTAACCCAGGATATTTAGAAAATACTTTTTCAAAGGCTTCCATGTTTTTTGACAAACGGCTTATATAATTTTTAAACCATGGTTTTGAAACATCAAGTAAGCAGTTGGCCATTTCATAAATTCTTCGCAAAGGAACACTTGATTGCACTCCAGGATGAACACCTTTATCAATTTGGGCGGATAGTGAATCCTTACACAAGATTATTCCTCCGTGAGGTCCGAGCATGGTTTTATCTAATGTCAAAGTAACAACGTCACAGCTAGGGAACGGTGCTGGAAATTTACCTGTGGCTACAAATCCCGCCGGATGTGACAAATCCGCAACAAGATAAGCCCCGACCTTTTTAGAAATTGATGCTAATTTTTTGAAATTAATTGTTCTGGGATATGACGAAGCTCCGCAAATAATCATTCTTGGTTTAAATTGGATTGCCTGTTTTTCGATTGATTTATAATCTAACAATCCATCACCACCGACACCATAAAAATCAAAGTTAAAAAATCTTCCAGAAAAATTTATCTTTAATCCATGAGTTAAATGTCCTCCATCGCTAAATTTCATCGCCAAAATCCTATCTCCATTTTCCAGTAAACCTTGATAAACTGCTTGGTTTGCCTGACTTACAGAATGGGGTTGAACATTAGCATGATCGGCATTGAATATCGAACAAGCCAGTTTACAGGTAATATCTTCAATTATATTAAATCCTTCTGCCCCAGCATACGGTCGATGTCCCAATAATCCTTCGGCAATGGCATTATGACGTAAGACTGTGTTAAAAAAGTACTTCAATGGCGTTGGACTAGCAGGAGCAATTAAATTGATAGTTGATAGATCATAATTATCTTGTAACTTAGCTGCCTTTATCAATTCTTTTTCTAATTTCAATAATATTTTTTTATTCATATTTTTGATAATCAATAGGATCTTGAGAATTGTTTAATTTAAAAGCTTCAACTCTGGCGACACAGTTACTACAATGGCCACAAGCCAATTTAGTACCATTGTGGCAAGACCAAGTAAATTCAAAAGGAACGCCAAGTTTTGTTCCCACCTTTATTGCTCCTGTTTTGTCAGTATTAGTTAATGGGTGGAATATTTTTACATCTTTTTTTAACATTGTTCCAATTTCCATTACTTTTTGGAAAGCATTATGAAATTCAGGACTATTATCTGGACAGATATGATCACCACCAGTCGATCCCATAACTACCAAATCGGCACCCTTAACTTCGGCCAAGGAAGTGGCAACTGACAAAAATATCGAATTGCGAAATGGCACATACTCAAGCCTAAAGTTCATTTCATCAAGAGGAATGTTTTTATCTAATAACGCCGATCCTCCAAATTCTTTTATCCAAGGCAAATCTACAACAAACATCTCTTTTACCTTGTAGAAATCTTTTAGTTTACTGACACACCATTCTTCTTTTTCAACAGTCTTTTGCCCATATCGAGTAAATAAGAATATTGGTTCATATCCTTGATCTATCACCATTGCGGTAGCGACAGTACTGTCAAGTCCACCACTAATTAAACAGACCGCTTTTTTATTATCCATTTTATGTTCTCCTTTTTGAACCAAACCATAATAATTGATTCCTGTTTGTTATTCTCCAACCAAGATTAGTAACATCTTTTTCTACCGCTTTTAAGTGGCCATTGACCGCTTCAAGTGTAAAACCCTCTGGCATGATTAATATTTTTTCAGCCTTAAGGTTGCACTCAGATACAATTAATTTTATTTCTTCAAAATCGCTTACATTATTTACCACAAATTTAAACCAACTGATGGGAAAACTATTTATAGTTCTTAAAACTTCAGATTTATGCCTAAGCAGTTTTTCATTACCACTGTTTTCAAGTTTTGGAGAGCAATTTATTTGACATTTTGATAATTTTATATCAGGAGTTATGGTTCCATTAGTTTCGATTTCAAACTGCCAATTCGGCATTTTTTTTACTAATTCAATAATCAAAGTCTGTTGCAATAGTGGCTCACCGCCGGTAATAACCGCTCTTTTCTTTTTTGGATCAATATCGGCAAATTTTTCATTCCAAGCTTTTTCAATTTCGTTAGTTGTTTTTTCAATTGTCCAATCTTCAGGCTCTGTCCAATATTCTTCTCGACTAGTATCCCAAGTATATCCAGTGTCACATTTCCAACCGCCTTTTTGTCCACAATGTAAATTGCAAAATTGTAACCTAAAAAATACTGCGGGGCATCCTGCACTCCCACCTTCTTTTTCAAATAAACCTTCTCCTTGTAAAGTTGCAAAAACTTTATCACCACTAACTTTAAAACATCTTTGTTTAATCGCTATGTTTTGCCTTTCTTTTTCTGATGGTTGATATTGATTATTTGTCATCTCGGTTACAAACAACATAACCTGTGGGTGTTTCCCATAGCCTTATTGATTTAAGTTTTAATCCTGTTTTAAAAACATCAGTATATTTATCGTCAAGTTGGACAAATACCCACTTGGCTATATTTTCTGCAGTTGAGGTAAAAGGGACAACAATTTTTTTTAATTCAGGGTTTTCTTTAAAAAAATTAACTAATTTTTCATCTTTTTCCCAAACCATAAAACCGTGATCTAAAATATCATGAACATATTTCATAGCAATGCTTTTGACATCAGCAAAATCAAGTACCATACCCTCGCTTGAATTACCAACTTCAGAAATAATATCTCCTTCAAGAGAAACTTCCATTTTATATCTGTGTCCGTGGATATTTTTACATTTTGAATTATGGTTTAGTACCCGATGTCCCATGTCCCATTCGATTTGTTTGACAATAATCATATTTTTTTGTTCAATAAATAATTGTCTATGTCACGATAAAACTGAGTAATAAGAAAACTGTCTGTCTTTAATTTGTTTTTAAAAACGCTAGTTGTTGTAATAAAACCTTTCTTTTTTATACCTCGCATACTGACACATAAATGTTCAGCCTCAACTACAACAGCTAAACCTTGGGGGTGCATATTTTCTTCAATCGCCTCAGCTATTTGATGGGTAATATTTTCTTGCGTCTGAAGCCTTCGAGTAAACACTTCAACAATTCTGGCAAATTTTGAAAGTCCTAAAACTTTTCCATTAGGAATATATCCAATATGTACTTTTCCAAAAAAAGGTATCATGTGGTGCTCACAAAGACTGTAGAAATCAATATTACTAACCGTCACCAAATCGTGATATCCGTTACTATCAAACAATTTAAAATGCTTTTTAGGATTTTCACTATATCCGCTCAATAATTCACCATACATTCTGATTACACGAGCAGGAGTTTCTTTTAAACCATCACGTTCAGTATTCTCACCAAAATATTCGAGTAAATTCTCGACTTTTTTCTCTATACAAAAATCTTTTTGTTTCATGCAGGTTTTATGGCTCACCGTGGGTGAGGTCCTGCTACCGTGCAAGGTTTAATGGTCTGGCTCGTTATGTCCAGGTTGCCTTGCTACCATGTAGTTATGTAGAATATATCACTAATAATTAAAATGTCTAGAGGTATAGTTGAAATTTCTTAAACTTTTACGAAATGATACCGGCAAAGAGAACTAGAGAAATCATACCGATAGTGTGGGAGAAAAGGGAGACGGTAATAAATCGGCCGATAGTCATGGCCGAGATTCCCATCAGACTGACGCCTAGCTCGTCGGGTAAAGGTGAAGCAATAATCAATGCTCCAATAACCGGGAGAGTCCAAGAAAAATAACGGGTGTGAAGAATTTTTTTGAGGTGATGTTGTCTTAAAAATTTTTCATAAACTGGGGTTATTTCATCGGCGACTTTATCTTTGACAAAAAGAAAAATTAAAAGATCGGCAGAAACTGCGCCGAGAGCACCAAAAAAAATTAGAGATAATGGATTAAGAGTATTGGAAAGATGGATAAGTAATAAACCACCGGTGGCAACGGTAAAAGTTGAGGCAAAAAGCATACCAGAAAAAAAGGCGCCTACAAATCCCAAACCGCCAATAAATTTTACTATTTCACTAAAAAATGGCAGACGAGAAATAACTATGGCGGAAATTAAGCCACAAGTAAGTAAAATTAAATTGTGATGATGTTTGTGCACTAATTAATTATAGAGTAAAAGCGAACTTAAAAATTAGGGTAATAAGAAGAACTAAACCGACGGGAAAGACGACTTTTGAATAAGGAAATAGGGCACGACCCTCATTTTTGTACTTGGTAAAACCATAAATAAAATTGCCAACAAACATAACAATCATACCTAAGGTTTGGCCAAAAATTATTTTGTCGATACCCAATAATTGGTTTTTGGGGTGCATTAACTGGCCAGTAGTTTTGAAATAAATTAAGGTAGTTGCAAACAATAAAAAGGATAAAACCCAAGGATTGCCAAGAATTTTCAGTTTAGAGTTACGAGTTACGAGTTTGGGGGCAAGGTAAAAGGCTATGGCGGTATTTAGGGCAGAAATCCAAATAGAAACGAGTAAATCATCGACCCCAAGTTTTTTGGCGAGTAACATTCCCCCGCCAACAGTAACTATACAAACAGGACATTGGGCCGCAACAGGTTGCGGAAAAAACAATTTCCAAAAAACAATTTCCAAAAAAGAAAAAGATAATAATTTTTTCATATAAAATTGTAACAAATAAATTTAAATAACTACAGGTGTAGTAATTATGATATTATTAATTAATATGAAAAACAATGAAATAAAAATAGTTTTGGTGGGGTTATGGCAATTGTATTAACAATTGTTGGTTTAGTAGGCACGAGTGGTTATTTTTATGGAAAAAATAGTAATGT
>JAHFKH010000023.1:0-3829 GCA_023245435.1 Candidatus Shapirobacteria bacterium
TCCCGCCAAATAGTATCGTCACTGACCATAGGCAAAAGTGATTTGGCGTCGGGCATACGTAATCCACCAAATTGTTGCATAAATTCAACTAATTTTATTTGCCGCTCAGTTAAATGGACTTGATGTCCTCCTAATTTTTGTTTAAATTTTAAATCACGGGATAAGGCTTGAACTTTGTCTTTAACTCGGGTTAATTCAATGCTCAAAGCCTGCGTAAAATATTCAATCCAATCGCTTAAATCACGCATAAATAAATCAGAATTTTTTTCGTGAGTTGATTGAATAACGTTGTAATAAACTTCGGCGTTACGATCAAAATATTCTTCAAGGGAAAATAATCGACGAATATCGTAATTTTCAACATAAAGTGGCAAAATAGCAAAAGCCCTAGCACTACGACCATTGCCCTCAATAAACGGATGAATGGCAATTAAAATATAATGAGTGATGGCGCTGCGTATAGCCGGGTGAATGTCCCAAGATTCGGTACTGTTTAACCAATCAATATAGTCTTGCATTAAATATGGGACTTCAATCGCTGGTGGTGGACGATGGGCAACTTCACCGGTCCGAGTATTTTTTAAAACGACTTGCTGACGACGATATTGACCGGTTTGGGTGGCCTCAATAACTTTGTAGGTAGTTAGGGCGTGAATTTTTTTAATGATTGATTCGGAGTAAAAAAAATGTCGATTTTTACGATCAATACTAGGGTCAAATTTTTCTTCAGGGAGGGGCATATCGGCATCAAAAAGTGCCCAAAGTTCCTCTAAATAACTCATAACGTTGCGATAGTTAATGACTTCTTGAATATCGCGGGCGGTACCGGTAATGTCGCGGCCTTCAACTAGTTTTTGGACTTCTTGGTAGGTCAAATCGTTACCTTCGATACGAGTTCCAAAGTGAACGGTGCGGATGACGGCTTCTTGTTGGAATTGTTTTTCGTAGGCAGGAATTAAAGGAGCTTCGTCAATGACAGCTTTGGCGGCTTCGATAGCGCCAATGTTTTTGAGTATTTTATTATTGATGGTAAACAGCGGTGAAAACATCTGAGGTTATTATACCAAATTTTTAAAAGCAAGTGAGGGAAAAATGCGGAAATCAAAATCACCCTCCGGCTCCCTCTTTGACTAAAGAGGGAGAGAATGGAGTAATTTGTGATAGATTTAGTTTAGTGAAATATCTTTGTCCGGAAGAGGCTCGAACGAGTATGGGTAATTTGAAATATTATGAAGATTTAAGATCTTTAGCTAAATATAATAGAAATAATCCAACACCAGCAGAAAAATTATTTTGGTTAAAATTAAAAAAATATAAATATACGTTTTTAAGACAAAAACCAATTTATCGGTTTATTGTTGATTTTTATTGTTCTAAATTATTATTGGTAATCGAAATAGATGGTGGGTATCATGACAAACAGAAAGGGTTTGATGATGGGAGAGAAGAGCTGTTGTATAAAATTGGAATTAAAACAATCAGATTTAGTAATGATGAAGTAATAAATAATATAGATTTAGTATTTATTAAATTTGATAAATTATTGGAAGAAAGAATAAAAGAAATGAATTATTCCCCCTCTTTGGTCAAAGAGGGGGTTAGGGGGTGATTTTAAACAAAAGGTTGAAAATATATAACCCAAGACGCTTTAAATACTTTTTAATAAATAGTAATCCAAAGCGAGTCTGGGGTCGAGATTGGAGTCGATGTATTCCAAAGATTTTAAAAGATGATTGATATTGTGGGAAATTTTGGTGGAAGGATTTTTGATTAAATTTTGTTGTTGATAATTTAATTCATTTAGTAAAGTTTCTTTGATTAAACTTTTATCAATAGTTGAAGATATATTTAAAGCTGATTTTATATCGGTAGGTATGGGTAAATTATTTTGATTAATAATAGTTTTGGTGTATTCGCTGCGGATAATATGACAACGGGAAATAATGGTGGCCAAAATCAAAGATTGATTTTTGGTAGTTAGAATAAAAAAATTATTGTTACCCGGTTCTTCTAAATTTTTAAGTAAAGCATTTTGGGCGGCAATTTCAAGTAAATCAATGTTTTTTATCAGAACAACTTTGTTTTGATGGTTATAAGGCAATTGTTGTAAAAAATTATTTATTTGACGAATAATTTCAATTTTGTAGCCACTATTTTCATCGACAATAAACAAATCAGGGTTTTGCACGGTCGAGTGACCGAGTGATTCCAGTAAGTTTTGATAGTTATCTCCAATAATAAGTGTTGAGGGGAAGGTCGTCATAGTCTATTATGATTATAGTATGGTTTACAAAAATTTAGTCGATGTTTTAGTCGCACACAACTATTTGACCCAAGAAGCGGCCGAAAAGATAAATTTGGAGCGGTTGCGCAGTGGCGAATCAGAAGAAGAAATAATAATTCAAAAAAGATTATTGAGTGATTTTGATTTTGCCAAAGTAAAAGCGGAATTTTTACGAGTACCATTTGTTAACTTGGAAGAAATTGGTTTTGCCCCTGAGGCTTTGGCCTTGGTACCTCAAAGTGTGGCAGAAAAATATAAAGTAGTTCCGTATAAAATGGATCCCAAAGATAAATCATTGTGGGTGGCCATGGGTAATCCTTTGGATTTGGAAACGGTAGAATTTTTGGAAAAAAAGACAAGTCTTAAAATAAAAACGGCCATGGCCGAGGTCAAACAAATAGAGTCTTTTATTCGGGAAAAATATGAACGGGAAAAAGGGATAACCTCGGAAGTTACCAAAGCTTTGGATGAACAAAAAGTTGATGAATTTAAAACAGAAGGTGACGAGCGACAAAAAGTTTCGGCCGAGGCGCCAATTGCCAAAATTGTGAGTACGGTTTTGGAATACGCCGTTAAGTCGCGAGCTTCGGATATTCACATTGAACCACTCGAAGAAAATGTGAGAATTAGGTACAGAATTGACGGTATTTTGCAAGAAAAATATGTTTTACCTCGAAATGTGTTGGAGGCAGTGGTGTCGCGGATTAAAATTTTGGCCAATTTAAAAATTGATGAGAAACGGGTGCCTCAAGACGGTCGTTTTAATATAACGGTCGATGGCACCGAAGTTGACTTACGTATTTCAACTTTACCGGTATCTTACGGTGAAAAAGTTGTAATGCGTTTATTGCGTAAAGCCCAAAAAGTGCCATCTTTACCTGATTTGGGATTACGGGGTTTGGCCTTAAAAAATTTAATTGAAGCAATCGAACGGCCTCACGGAATTATTATTGTGTGTGGACCGACTGGATCTGGTAAAACAACAACTTTGTATTCGGTTTTGGATAAAGTAGCGACTTCACGAGTAAATGTAATGACAGTTGAAGACCCCGTGGAATATCAAATGAAGGGGGTAAATCAGGTTCAGGTCAATGTTCAAGCTGGTTTAACTTTTGCCTCAGCACTCCGATCTTTTTTACGTCAGGACCCCAATATTATAATGGTGGGAGAAATTCGCGATACAGAAACAGCAGAATTGGCCATTAATGCGGCATTAACTGGTCATTTGGTTTTTTCAACTTTGCATACCAACGATGCGGCGGGAGCACCACCGCGAATGATTGATATGGGAGTTGAGCCATTTTTGTTGACTTCGGCTTTGACTTGTGTGGTAGCCCAGCGGGTTTTGCGAAAAGTGTGTCCTACCTGTGTAACTAGTGATGAATTGAAATCTGATAGTGAAGCAGAATTAAAAGCAACTTTAGGGCCGATTTACGACATGATAGAACAGAAGTGGAAAAAAGATGGCAAAAAATTAAGTCTCCCCCACCCTAATGGTTGTGATAAATGTAATAATACTGGATATTTGGGACGAATTGCTATTTA
>JAHFKH010000023.1:3839-11503 GCA_023245435.1 Candidatus Shapirobacteria bacterium
GAAGTGATGCCAATTTCGGAAAAAATTGCCAAAATGGTAGTCGAAAAATCTTCGGCAGCTTCGATTCAAAAACAAGCCATGGAAGAAGGAATGTTAACTATGAAACAAGATGGTTTTGTTAAAGTTTTAGAAGGCGTCACCACATTAGAAGAAGTTTTACGGGTGGCCCAATATTAAATTTATGAATATAAAAATAGAAAATTTATTGAAATTAGCTTTAACCAACAAAGCTTCAGATGTTCATTTATCAACATCTTTTTTGCCTAAATTTAGGATAAATGGTGAATTGGCTTCGGTGGGAAATTTTGAAATGCCAGATAAAACAGAGATGATAGAAATGATTTTATCGGTGTTAACGAAGGAGCAACGGGCAAAATTTGAGCAAGATTTAGATTTAGATTTTTCAGTGACAATTGACGACGCCCGTTTTCGCGGTAATGTATTTTTAAATAATAGAACTCCGGCAATGGTATTAAGAGTTATTCCTTTGGAAATTCCTGATTTATCTTCTTTAAGTTTACCGCCAATTTTAAATACATTTATTAAATATAAACAAGGTTTTGTATTAGTAACTGGGCCAACCGGACAAGGAAAATCGACGACAGTGGCCTCGATGTTAAATGAAATCAATAAAAATATTGGCGGTCATATAGTTACTGTTGAAGACCCAATTGAATATGTAATTAAGCCATTAAAATCTTTGGTAACTCAACGAGAACTGGCTAGTGATACCAAAAGTTTTGACCGGGCCTTACGGTCAGTATTGAGGCAAGATCCAAATGTGGTGTTTGTCGGCGAAATGCGCGATTTGGAAACTATACAATTGGCCTTAACTGTGGCTGAAACTGGACATTTAGTTTTTTCAACTTTACATACCAATTCGGCTTCACAAACGATTGATAGAATTATTGACGTTTTTCCGGAAGGATCAAAAGCTCAAATTAGAACCCAATTATCCTCGGTATTAACAGCAGTTGTGTCACAACGATTGGTGCCAACCGTTGATGGTGGGCGAATACCGGCAATGGAAATTTTGGTAGCGAATAATGCGGTCAAAAATATGATTCGTGAAGGAAAAACTTTTATGATTGATAATGTAATTCAAACGGGAAGTGAGTCGGGAATGATATCGATGGAAATATATTTGGCAAAATTAGTTAAACAAGGTCGAATTTCTGAGGACATGGCATTGAATTATAGTATCAAGCCTACTGAGTTACAAAGTTCTTTGCGTTCAATTAGATTAAATAATGGCTAAATATATTTATAAAGCCAAGGACTGGACGGGTAAAACGGTTAAAGGTGAACTTGAATTGTCGACTTCCAAAGAAGTGATTGAATCATTGCGAACCAATGGTTTAATTCCTTTGGAAATTACGGTTAAAAGTGACAATATAGTTTCTGAATTGTGGCGTAAAGTCAGTGGACGAATTTCCCCTAAAATGATTTCAAATTTTACCCGACAATTGGCAACCATGATGACCGCCGGTTTGCCGATGAGTGATGCCATGACTTTATTAAAAAACCAACAAGAACAAGGGTCGTCTTTGTATATAATTTTGGAAAAAATATTGGCTGATGTTCGCGGAGGTATGTCACTTGGATTATCAATGGAAAAATATGTAAATGTTTTTGGCGAGGCTTACGTGGCTTCAATTTCGGCCGGTGAAGAAGCAGGGGTTTTGGAAGAAATTCTGGGAAAACTGGCAACAAATTTGGAAAATGAAACTGAGTTTCAGGGAAAAGTAAAAGGAGCTATGATTTATCCGACGATAGTTATCACCGGAATGTTGATAGTAATGGTAGTGATGATGATTTTTGTGATTCCAAAATTAACCAGTTTATATGCCGATTTTGGAACAGCCAAAATGCCAGCCATTACCCAAGGTTTAATGACAGTTTCAAATTGGATGGCAAAATTGTGGTTTTTATTTCCAATATTATTTTTGATGCCAACAATAATAGTAAAAATTGGAAAAAAGAATCCGGCTTTTAATTTTAAAAAAGATAAATTTATGTTGGGTTTGCCAATTATGGGTAAATTATCTCAAGTGACAATTTTAGCGTCGACTTGTCGAACTTTATCAATGTTATTGACGGCGGGTATTCCTCTAGTCGAAGCATTACGAATTGTGGCCACAGTATCGGGTAATGAAGTTTATAAAAAAGCTTATACCGATATTGCGGAAAAAGTTCAAAAAGGTTTTGGAATTTCAGTATCATTTGAAAATACGGGTATTTTCCCGGTAATTGTGACACAGATGGTGGCAACCGGTGAAGCAACGGGAAAATTAGATGAGGTGTTGCTTAAAGTGGCAAATTATTTTTCAGTGGAGGCTGAGCAAGCGGTGTCGGCATTGACCGCGGCCATTGAACCATTAATTATGGTGGTACTGGGAATTGGAGTAGGTTTTTTGGTGGTGGCGGTGGTTATGCCAATTTATAACTTGACATCATCGTTCTAAAAGAGATAAAGTGATAGTAGAATATTTATAAATTTATTAAAAATAAAAAATGAAATTTTTAAGAGGAATCGATGAAGGTGGTTTCACTTTAGTGGAACTATTAATCGTCATTGCTTTAATTGCAATTTTGTCAGTGGCAGTTTTAGCAACTATTAACCCTATTGAACAAACAAACAAGGCGAGGGATTCAAGGGTTCAAAATGATGCTGCCGAAGTTTTAAATGCTTATGAAAGATATTATGCTAATAAACAAACTTATCCTTGGGAGGAATTTACTGGTTTGCCAGTAATTGCTTCTGGTGGCGCGGTAGTGTTGCGATCAGATACTTATGGATTTGGGATTTGTTCTGACCAGAATACTGCTGCTGCTCTGGTTTCTCAGGTGGCAACGGAACAAGTGGGTGGAGTGTGTACAAGTGGAACTTATGCCAATGCTTTGGTTCAAACTTCGGAATTGAAATCTAGTTTTGTAGGTAAAGATGAATTTGAACCAGTTAGAGCGGCTGTAGCTGGTGCCGCTGCTTTAAATCAAGCAATGTGGTTAACTCGATCAGCAGGATCTGATTCGTTGTATTTATGTTATGTTCCAAAAGCTAATGCAAATAGAACAGATGCAACAAAGATGAGATGTATTACAACTGCAGGAGTAGTTGAAAAAGTTGGTACTGGTGCTGGCCCCTGTGCTTTACCAGTAGCGGCTGATTGGACAACGGATCCTCAATCTAAAATTATTGCGGCTCCAGTTTCAGCTATGTTTAGATGTATTCCGGAATAAATTTAATTAGTATTTATATTCCCCTCCCGCTTGGGAGGGGTTTTTGTTGATAAAATGTTTTATGGGAATTATTTTTTTTGTTTTAGGATTGTGCGTGGGGAGTTTTTTGAATATGTATCAATATCGTTTGGCGAGAAAATATAAATTGATTAAAAATAAAAAATTTAAAATTGATAATAAAAGAAGCTATTGTGATTATTGTGGTAAGCAATTGCATTGGTATGAGAATGTGCCGGTAATATCATGGATAATTCAGAGAGGAAAAACAAGATGTTGTGGTAAGAAATTGCCAATTCAATATCCCCTATTAGAACTATCGATGGGAATAATATTTGTATTAATAAATTTTAATTATGTTTATTTAGTTATTGCTTCACTATTAATCTTTAGTTTGGTGTTTGATTTAAAGTATATGATAATACCAGATAGGACTAATTTGGCATTAGTGATAATAGCTTTAATATTTTTTAGAAATAATTTTTTGGTTGGTCTTGGATCACTATTATTTTTCTTTATTTTAAATCGAATAAAAATTCGTGGGAGTGAGGCGATGGGGATGGGTGATGTAAAATATTCCCTGTTTATGGGATTATTTTTGGGTTGGCCAAATATTTTGGTAGCAATTTATTTTGCGTTTGTAGTGGGGGCAGTAGTGTCAATAATTTTATTAATTTTTAAAATTGTCAAAAAAGAAAATCCAATCCCCTTTGGTCCTTTTTTGATAATTGGTACGATTGTTGCCAAAATTTATGGAGAACAAATTATAAAATATTTTTTTGGTGTAATATTAAATTAATGAATAGATTGCCACGCTTCGCTCGCAATGACGTTTTTAAAAGTGGTTTTACCTTGATTGAATTGTTGATAGTAATGACGATTATTGTGGTATTGGCAGTGATTATGGTTTCGATTTTTAATGCGACGGGAGTATTAAATAAAGCTCGTGACGCCCAAAGGAAAAAAGATTTGGGGCGAATCAAAATTGCTTTTGAAGAATATTATAATGACAAAGGTTGTTATCCTAATTCGGTTTTAGTAACGGAATTAAATACAAAGTCAAGATGTCGTACTGATATTTTTTCGCCCTGGTTGTCAAATTGGCCGTGTGACCCAAATGGTAATCCATATACCGTCACCACTGAAGGTGGCGAAGACTGTTCGAATGGACTTCCAAATAAATATCGTGTTTTGACAATTTTGGAAAATAAACAAGATAGCACTCTTCGCCCAAGTCAAGGAACTGGAAATGCAGTGATATTGGGTAATGGAATAACTTTAAACCCAACTCATTATGGAGTATCGAGTTCAAATATTAACTGGAATGATAAATGGATTAGCCAATTGTGTGTAGTTGGTGGTACTGGGTGTTTTTGGAAAACAAGTGACATGTCATGGAATGCTACTACCGGATGTGTTTCCAATCAGTTTTTTATTTGTGCTAGAGGTTGGTCAGATGACAGTTGTCAGGTTGATTGTTGTGGTTCTGGCTGTAATTAGTTTTATAAAAATGTTAGACTAATTTTATGAAGAAGGGTTTTACTTTGATTGAATTGTTGATTGTAATTGCGATTATGGGAATTTTGACCTCAATTACGGTATCTCAATTTGTCACCGCCAAGAAAAAGGCCAATGATGTGGCCAGAAAATCAGATTTAAATGGAATTTCTAAAGCTTTGCAAATGTATTTTGCTGATTATGGAGAAATGCCAGCAGCGAGTGTTGATGGAAAAATGGTAGTTAAAGGAACAACAGTAGATTGGGGAGGGACGTTTATGGATGGTACTTATGTATATATGAAGGTGGTGCCAAAAGAAAATAATACCAGTTTACCGGCTTATTGCTATAAAACTGATTCTGAAAAAAAGAAATATGCTTTGTTTGCCCAGCTGGAAAATACCAGTGACAAAGAATGTATTGGTAGCTATCCTTGTGGTAATGCCGGCAAAACATATTGTTTTTCTTATGTTTCGCCAAATACTAGTTTAAGTGTAGGAGGATCATTACAATAATAAACTTAAAACTTAAAACTTAAAAATTTAAACATTAGAAATTGATTAAAAATTTTAAATTAAAAATTAAAAATTGTTCGAAAGGTTTTAGTTTAGTGGAGCTTTTGGTGGTAATTGCAATTATTGCCATAATATCGGCTTTTACTTTGCCAAATTTTATGGGAGCGCGGGACAAAGCCAAAGATAGTGCCAGGATTTCAGATATGGCGGCCATAAAAAGTGCTTTGCGTTTGTATTACAACGATCATCAAAGCTATCCGGTAGCTATCGATACGGGAATGACAGGTTATATGCCCTCAATATTAAATTTGGGATATACCTATAGTTATACTACAACCAATAATGGTGATGGATTTGTAATTAAATTAAAATTAGAATCGGCACAAGGTGACGAAGATATTAATTCACAAACTAAATGTGGAGTCGGAGCCACCGATGGTTATTTTGCAGTTTGTGCAAACTAAATAAGTTAACAATTAAAAGTTACGAGTTACGAGTTATATAATAAATAAAATGAACAAAAAAAATGGTTTTACATTATTTGAGTTATTAGTTTCTATATCGATTATTGCCATATTGACAGCAATTGCGACTATGTCATTTTCGGGGGCGCAAAAGAAAGCTAGGGATAGCCGACGAATACAAGATATGAATGCGGTGCAAAAAGCGGCAGAACAATATTATTCTTTTTCAAATTATGTGTATCCCTCGGACACTAGTGCCTGGGTGGCAACAAATGGCCAAACAATTTTGGATATTTTTCCGGCTGATCCCAAAGGGACGGGTTGGACAGGATATGTGTACAATGCGGGAACAACTTATTGTGCCTGTGCAGCACTAGAAAATAATACGGGGAACTCGACAAGTAATATTTGTGCTACGTTTGTCAATGGAACTGGACAATTTTATTGTGTTAAAAATCAACAATAAAAATCAATTACGAATTATGAATTACGAATTACGAATTAAAAAACAAAAAGCCTTTACATTAATAGAATTGATGGTAGTAATGACAATTATTATTGTAATTTCGGTGGTGGCGATGGTAAGTTATGCCGGTTCGGGTAAAAAAGCGCGTGATTCACGCCGGATTGCCGATTTGGAAAAAATTAGATTGGCTTTGGAAGTGATTCGACAAACTGGCACAACTTATCCAGCCAATCCCTCAGCCCTAGAACCTACTTATTTGTCAAAAGTTCCAGTTGATCCAAAAACAGGAGCAGGTTATTCATATACTCCTGGGGCAACAAATTATACTTATACGTTGGATGCAACCATGGAAGATTTGGGGACAACTAACATGGCAGGGAATATTTATCGAGTTACCAACCCTTAAAAATGTCAAAAGCATTTACACTGGTCGAATTGATGATTGCGGTTTCTTTGGTTTTGATTGTGACAATAACTGGGACGGTTTATTTAAATAATTTTAATACCCAACAAAAGTTAAATCAGGCCAATAATGAAATTGAATCAATGGTTAAATTGGCTCAAAATTATGCCAAAATCAAGCAATCCCCTGTGGGAAATAGTGATGAGGTTTTGTATGTCAGATTGAAAAAAAATGGATCAAGTATTGAGGCTGATATAAATGGAATTGGGACAACTTATTTTTCAAATAAAATAAATGAGAGTGGTTTAACCGTTACTTTTACCCCGTCTGAATTTTATTTTTGGGGAGGGTCGGGGAAATTGTCAGCCGATGCTAACGGAACTTTTTTGGATGCAGATGAAACATTTAATATTAGTATTGCCTTAAATCAGGGCACATCAGAGACTAAAACGATTGTGATAAATTCGCTGGGAGGTATCCAATGAAAGGTCAAGGGATAATTGAAGCGGTATATTCGGTGGGAATTTTGGGTTTATTGTTAACGGGAGTAGTGATATTAATTTTGTTATCAGTAGCATCAAAAAAAAATGATTTTGATCGAAAAAAAGCCACTGAATTGGGAACTTTGGTAATCGAGGATTTGATTAATAAAAGTCAAAATGACGCTACTTTTTGGAATTTAACCGAAATTAATGATTCTAATTCAAACTTTAGTGGATATACCTACAATGTTGGCTTTACCAATGTGACTAACAACCTCGCATATCCAAATTGTGGGGTAGGTAAAACTGACTGTGCAGAAGTAAATGTTACGGTAAATTGGGAAGGAAAAAATCCACAAAAAATGACCTTTAATCGTTTTTTTAGCAAGAATGCATACTAAAATCAATTACGAATTACCCCAGCAGTCGCGGGGCAGGCAAATTACGAATTACGAATTATTAAAATTAAATATTTAAAATTATAAATTGATTAAAAATTTTAAATTAAACCCGCCTGCCGGCGATGCAGGAATTAAAAATTGTTTTACCGGTTTTACGTTGATTGAAATTTTGGTGGTAGTGGGGATAACTATGGTTTTA
>JAHFKH010000070.1 GCA_023245435.1 Candidatus Shapirobacteria bacterium
TTCTTTGACCGTCATTTTTTGTTAACTTATTCAAATCTTTTAGCGCTTCGTCAGAAAATCCAATTTTATAGTTTGACTCCATATTCTTTGGCGACACTTTCTAAACTGTGCCAACCTTTCCTATTTATACCCTCTTTTTCGAGTTTGTATACAAGTTGTTGATCTGACCAATCTTCATATTTTTCAATTAATCTCTCAAATAAAACCATATTCATCATCACTGCTTTTGGCTTTGATTTTTGAAAAATATACTTCATTCCTAATTTTTCAACATCTTTAAGTAAACCAATTGCATCGACTCGCATATCAGTAACCGTGCTAGTATTTTTGGCTGTTGGTATAAACATAACAAAAATATAACATATTCATAACATTTTTGCAATACTATCTTACTCTGATCAACTCTTTATCATTGTCAAAATCATCTTAAATTGTTCAATTGCTTTTACCTCATGAGGTTTATTTGCCGGCAAAATCAACATTTCACCACTTTTTACCAAGTGTTTCTCATTTGAAATCTTTATCTCCACACTCCCTTCTATTACCACTACCAAAGCATCAAAAGGTGCCGTATGTTCACTTAATCCTTGTCCTTTATCGAAAGCAAATAAGGTAACCGTACCTCCGGCTTTATTAATAATTTCTTTACTTACCACCGAACCCAATTGATAGTTTATTGATTCATTAATATTTTGAGTCATATTTATATTTACTATATTATACCAACACCATTTTATTCTCTGGTAAATAAAATTTTTTAGTTACTTTTAGTTCATCAATAAACTCTGGATTATGTGACACAATCAATATTGCCCCCTTATACATTTTTAGCGCTTCCAAAATTAATCTTTGTGACAACACATCAAGATAGGTGGTAGGTTCATCCAAAATTAATAAATTATAATTTTGGACCAATAACAAAGCAATTGATAATCGTGTTTTTTCCCCACCAGACAGCGATCCTATTTTTTGAAAAGCCTTATCCCCAGGAAACAAAAAACGACCTAACTGTGCCCTAATTACCCCTTCTGGTAAATGACAAATATCTTGCATTGTGGCAAACAAAGTTTCATTAAAATCAAAAGTTTCAAACTCTTGTGAATAATATCCAATTGATAATTTATCATTGCGAATCACTTCCCCAAAATCTGGCTCTAATCTATCCATTAAAATTTTTATCAAAGTACTTTTCCCCGCTCCGTTTGGCCCCAACAGGGCAATTCTCTCCCCTCTTTTTATATCAAAATTAACATTTTCCAATATCTTTTTGTCACCATATTTTTTATAAATATTTTTGGCTATAAGCGGCACTTCTCCCACCCAATTTGGCTCGGGTAAATTTACTTTAATTCGTTTGGCTTCAGGTGGCATATCCGGTAAATTTTCTTTCATCTGTTCGATTCTTTTTAACAATTGCAATTTTTGTCGGACTGCCTTTTCCGATCGTACATGGGCCATTTTAATATAACCTTTCTCCATTTGTTTTATGTGTTGTCCTTGAACATGAATTTGTCGCACCAACAAGGCATCCTTTTCTCCTTTTAATTTTTGATAACTCGAATAATTTCCCGCATATTCATCAATTTTTTTAGTTTGGGGATTTATTTCCAAAATTTTATCAATTTTACTATCTAACAAATTTAAATCGTGCGATACCACTATCAAAGTATTGGGATATCGACCCAAAAAATTCATCACCCATTGTTTACCTTCGGTATCTAAAAAATTAGTTGGTTCGTCTAAAAATAAAACCTCTGGCTCTTGTATTAATGCCCTGGCTATGGCCAATTTTGTTTTTTGACCCCCCGACAAATTTTTAGGGCTACTATCCAAACTAAATTGGGCCAATTCTAGTTTTGAAATTATCCGCAATAATTCATAGTCCTCCTTTTCATTTTTTGGATCCAAATATTTTCTTAAATTTGGCGCTCTTTCCATTTCCGGATCATGCTTAACTTCTTGAGGCACTAACAATATATTCCCCGAGACTTCAACTTTACCCAAATCAGGTTCATATTCGCCCAACAGTAATTTAAACAAAGTTGATTTACCTGAACCATTGGCACCCACTAATCCCGCTTTTTGTCCTTTACCCACAAATAAATCCGCCCCATCATATATTATCGTTCTGCCATAAGAATAGTGTAAATTTTTCACCCGAATCACGTTCTGATTCTATCACAAAGAGATTAATTATCCTTTATTATTCAATTAATTTCAATTTTCTTGCCAAAGTCATTGGATCAAAATTAGGCGTAATCCAAACTTCATCTTTTACTTTTTTTATTCCAGGTTTACATAAATCAGTAGCAGGACAATACTGACAAGCTGTTAATCGAGACCAATTTTTGGCTTCATCAATAGACATACCTATTGGTGGAATCATTTTTAAAGTATTACTACGACAACCAATCCTTTCTTTAATAGCAATAACAAGTTCTTTTCCATTCATGTAACTATTATATTATAAGATAAACAAAAGGTCAAGCTATTTAAATTTATACCCAAATACCCTTATTGAATTAAGTAGTGGCAAAAAGTCGGACACAAAATTGTAAGCCGCTGCCCCTGTCGGTCCAATGATTTTCCCAAACACCAAAATCAATCCAACCGTATTTACCACCCCCCAAATTAAAAAGTTTTGAATCACAATTTTCATAATAAATCGACTAATACCCACTGTTTCCGCAATTTTTCCAAAATCATCATTCATCAACGCTATATCTGCCGCTTCTATGGCACTATCTGTTCCTACTGCCCCCATCGCAAACCCCACATCCGATATCGCCAGTGCCGCCGCATCATTTACTCCATCACCGACCATTGCCAATTTATATTTATTATTTAAATTTTTCTTAACAAAATTAAGTTTATCCTCAGGTAACATATTGGCATGAAATTCCTCTATCCCAATCTCATTTGCCACAGTTTTAGCTACTTTTTCATTATCCCCTGTCAACATCACCACTCGAACTACACCAATTTGTTTTAGTCTTAAAATTGCTTTTCTAATTCCATATCGTAATTCATCAGCCAAAGCCATAAAACCCAACAACTGTCCATTTCCAGCTACCAAAATAATATTATGACC
>JAHFKH010000024.1 GCA_023245435.1 Candidatus Shapirobacteria bacterium
GATAGGGATGTTAGAGAAGATACTTTGGTTTGCATAGATCCTGATAAAAATATTTGGATAAATTTAGGTTTTCCAATAAATAATCATACAGGTTTGGTTGATAGAGAAATAATGAGAAATCTTTCTGGTCCACCGTATGTTTTTAATGCTGATGTAATGAAATTATTTGATAATAAACATCCAGAAGGAGTTGAAATAAATAATGTTGGCGTAATTTTTATGCACGGAGGGAGAAAAGAAGGAGAAAAATGGATGTTTAGTAATGTTGAAAATGGATATCCCGTTGTTGAAACTGTAAAAGCAGTTAATGAATATTTAAAAAATGAAGGAAAACAACCAGTGGAAGTAGTTATGGCTTGTAATAAAATGCAGGATACAGGAATTAAAGTCGGGGATTTTGATGCTGGATTAAATATTGTATATGCGGTTGGAGAGACTGTTAGTTTAGTAAGTGCAGATATGGATGAAAAAGGAAAGATTCATTTTAACGCTAGAGCAAATGATTTTTGGGGATTAGATGAATTAACTACTAGTCGACAAATTAATATATTGTAATTTTTTAATCTGTAGAGACGTTCTGCAGAACGTCTCTACGATATTATCTGTTTTACATCATTCCGTCCATGCCGCCCATACCGCCACCCATGCCACTCATATCGGGCATAGCTGGTTTCTTTTCGGGAATATCGGCAATTAAAACGTCGGTAGTCAAAATCATTATTCCGACAGAAACTGCGTTACTCAAGGCTGATTTGGTAACTTTGGCTGGATCAAGAATACCGGCACCAGTCATTGAGACAAATTCACCTGTAATAGCGTGATAGCCAACATCGGATTTTGGATTAGCCACTAAGGCATCTTTAATTTTGGAAAAAACATAGCCTGGATCTTCGCCACAATTTAGGGCTAATTTGCGCATTGGTTGTTCTAGGGCAAACTTTAAAATATTGACACCAACTTGTTCCTCTGCACTATCGACTTTGACCTTATCTAAGGCAAAAGAAGCTTTTAAAAGCGCCACTCCACCGCCGGGTAAAATACCCTCTTCGACAGCGGCTTTGGTAGCATCAATAGCATCTTTGACTCGTTCTAGTCTTTCTTTCATCTCAACTTCGGTAGCACCACCAACTTGGATGACAATGGCTCCGCCAACCAACTTAGCAATTCGTTCTTGCATTTTTTCTTTGTCGTAATCTGAAGTGGAAGAAGTTATTTGATTTCGCAATTGAGCAACTCGACTATTAACATCGGTTTTTGAACCAGCACCACCAATAATTCGAGTTTTATCTTTGTCCGAAGTTACCGAATCGGCGCGACCACAATATTCGGTGGGATCGATGGTATCAAATTTAATACCCAAATCATCAGAAATTACTTTTCCACCAGTTAGGACAGCAATGTCTTCGAGCATAGCTTTACGACGATCACCAAAACCAGGGGCTTTGACGGCCAAAACATTAAATGTGCCGCGAAGTTTATTGACAACTAAAGTAGCTAAAGCTTCGCCATCAATATCTTCTGAAATTATGACAAAAGTTTTGGTTAATTTAATTAATTTTTCTAAAAACGGCAAAATATCTTGAATTGAAGAAATCTTTTTGTCGGTAATAATTATATAAGGATGGTCAATAACGGCCTCCATTTTTTCGGTATTAGTAGCAAAATAGGGAGACAAAAATCCATTATCAAATTCCATGCCGGAAGTTTCTTTGGTTTCTAAATTTAAACCTTTACCTTCTTCGGCAGTTAATAAACCATCACGCCCAACTTTGACCACAGCATCGGCTATTACTTTACCAATTTCATCTGAGGCTGCCGAAATAGTGGCAACTTTTTTGATAGATTCTAAATCATTAATTTTAATTTCTTTTTTCATGCCATCGAGTTCTTTGATGACAACGTCGAGGGCTTTTTCCAAACCACGGCGAACAATCATGGGATTGGCGCCGGCGGCTACATTTTGTAAACCTTTATTGACGATAGCTTGGGCTAAAACAGTAGAAGTGGTAGTACCATCACCAGCCGAATCGTTGGTTTTGGAAGCAGCTTCTTTGACCAATTGGGCGCCCATATTTTCGTAGGGATCTTTTAGATCAATTTCTTTGGCGACCGAAACACCGTCGTGTAAAACAGTTGGTCCACCCCATTTTTTTTCGATAGCAACATTGCGACCCTTGGGGCCAAGAGTAGTGGCAACGGCGTTGGCCAAAATGTTAACACCATTAAGTAAAGATTGACGAGCGTTTTGCCCGAATTTTAGTTGTTTTGACATATGTTTAATTAAAAAATAACAATCATTTTATAGTGGCCATGACGTCGTCGAATTTCATTAATAATAAATCGACGCCATTTTCTTTGTATTCTTTACCGCCCCATTCACGATAAATAACGACATCACCTTTTTTGATATCAGTATCTTTTTTAATTCCAAAATCAGTAACATAGGCTGGACCGATGGCTAAAACAGTACCTTCTTGGGGTTTGTCTTGACGATTTTCGGGCAAATAAATACCTGATTCGGTTTCTGAACCTTTCTTTTTTGGCTCAATGACTAAATAACCGGCGGCAGGGATGATGTTAGTTTTGGTCATAAAAATATTTTTAATTAATAACGATGTTTATTATTGTAGCAGATAATATAACAGACTGCTAATAATTTTCAAGAGGAAAAAATAGTATAAAATTGGAGAGGTGAAATTAATTAAAACAAAATTGCAAAATGGAATGGATTTTTGGTACAAATTTAATGATAAATTTGTGGGTCAAAGAATTGCTTTGAGAAAATACGAAGAATATGAAAGTTTGTTGATGTTACGAAATGTAGACAAAAATAGTGTAGTGGTAGATGTAGGGGCGAATATTGGATATTACACCCTACTTTTGGCCAAAATTTGTAAAAAAGTTTATGCCATAGAACCAGATAAAGAATGTTTTGAAATACTTTTTAAAAATGTGGAGGAGAATAATTTAAAAAATGTAGTTTTAATTAATAAGGCAGTGAGTGATAAAGAAGGGGAAGAATATTTTATGGTTGATAACGAAAATTTTGGAAACCATAAAATAGTAACTAGTAACCAGAAACAGGTAACTAGAATAAAGACTATAAAACTTGATCAAGAAATACAAGAAAAGATTGATTTAATGAAAATTGATGTGCAGGGGCATGAACCACAGGTAATTGCGGGGGCAAAAAATATTATTAAAAAATACTCCCCTATTTTATTTTTGGAATATAACGGTGATAGTAAAATGATTGAGTATTTGAAGAAATATTATAAAAATATTTTTTCAATTGATTATTGGTTTTATGTATTAAACAAAGGCATAAAAATTGATAATAAAACTGGTTATACTGACTTATTGATAACCAATAAAAATATAGAGATTTGGGAAAGATACAAAAATTTACAATGGAAAAAAGTGATTAAAAAAATTATTAGGGTACAATAAATTATGGCGAAGATAAAAAAAGTAAAGGCAAGAGAGATTTTGGCATCGGGAGGTGAGCCATCACTACAAGTAACGGTAACATTGGAAAGCGGAATTATAGGGGAAGCATCGGTGAGTTATGGGGCATCGGCTGGATCAAAAGAGGCGACAGTTTTATTGGATAAAGATTTGAAAAGATATAACGGAAAAGGAATGCAAATGGCGGTAGAAATTATAAATAAAATTCTTGGCCCCGCCGTTACGGGATTGGAGGCGAGTGAACAACAAAATATAGATCAAAAAATGATTGATTTGGATGGGACGGAAAATAAATCTCGATTTGGAGGTAATGCAATTTTGGGGGTATCGATGGCAGTGGCGCGAGCTCAAGCTTATGAAGAAAAATTACCACTTTATAAATATTTAATAAATAAATTTAATTTAAAAGAAATTAGTAAATTGCCCAAACCAATGGTAGTTATGATTGAGGGGGGAAAACATGCAGATCAGACCACTGATTTGCAAGAATATTTGGTTTCGGCCATGGGAAATAAATCGACTGTCGAAAATGTGCGAATGGAAATGGAAATTTATCAAGCTTTAAAAAATATTTTAAAAAGAGAAGGGTTATCAATAAACGTGGGAAATGAGGGAGCGTTTGCGCCTGATCATATAAAAAATAATGAACTGCCAATGCAATATTTGGTAGAAGCAATAAAAAATGCAGGATATATACCCGGAGTAGATGCAGGTATATCAATTGATGCGGCAGCTTCTGAATTTTTTGAAAATAAATATAATTTAAAGATTGAAAATAAAAAATTAAATTCGGAGGAATTAATTAATTATTACTGTAATTGGATTGAGAAATATCCTTTTGTCAGCTGGGAAGATATGTTGTCAGAATTTGATTGGGATAGTTGGCCAGTATTACTTAACAAAATAAATGGAAAGTTTCCATTGATTGCTGATGATTTGACAGTCACTAATACAAAATTGTGGCAAAAAGCAATTGAACTAAAGGCAGCTAATGCAATTTTGATTAAATTAAATCAAGCGGGGAGTGTAAGCGAAACAATTGATTGTTGTAAAGTGGCAATAGATAATAATTTTTGGACAATTACTTCACATCGAGGTGGGGGGGAAACCAATGATACATTTATGGTAGATTTGGCGGTGGCGGTTGGCTCGGAATATATAAAAGTCGGACCAACTAGGGGTGAACGAGTGGAAAAATATAATCGATTAATGCGAATTGAAGAAGAGATAAATGAAAAATAAAATAAAATTATCAATTATAGTTTTGGTGGGAAATGAGGAAAATTTGATTGGTAATTGTTTGGAATCGTGTAAATTTGCTGATGAAAATATTTTGGTAATGGCAAACTCGACACAAGCTGTAAAAAAAATTGCCCTAAAAACTATTCCTAAAATTAAAATAACCGAAACAAAAGATGAATATAATAAAAACTTTTCTAAATGGCGCAATATGGGGTATAAATTGGCTACAGGTGATTGGATATTGTATGTTGATGCTGATGAAGTAGTAACAGAAGAATTAAAAAAAGAGATATTAGAAAAGATCTCAGATGTCAGATCTCAGATGTCAGAAAATAGCTATTTTGTAATTCCGAGGGCAAATTATTTTTTGGGAAAAAGAGTGAAATATGGTAATTCGTATCCTGATTATGTAAAAAGATTATTTTTGCGAAAAAATTTTGGGGGATTTGAAGGAATACTTCACGAAGAACCAAAAATATCAGGAGAGATGGGATATTTGAAAAATGATTTGTTACATTATACCCACCGTGATTTAACCTCAATGCTTGATAAAACTAATAGTTGGACTGATATGGAGGCTCAAGCTTTATTTAATGCTAAACATCCACCAGTTTATTGGTGGAGATTTCCGCGAATGATGATAACTAAATTTTGGGAAAGAGCAATTAAACAACAAATGTGGAAAGATGGAATAGTAGGATGGATTTCGGTAATTTTTGAAATGTTTGATACGTTTGTAATTTATGCCAAACTTTGGGAATTACAACAAAAAAAGACAAATTAAATTTCGTATTCAAGGTATTGATCGTAAGGAATAGTCCAAGAAACTGTTTCTTCAATAGTGGCATTTTCAATTATTTTACGAAAAAGACGAATACTATTGCCGTGGGCGGAAATAGCAATGCCAAGATTTTTTCCAGAATATATATTTTTTAAATTATCAATAAATTTGCCAACCCTGATTTCGACATCGGCGTACGATTCCCCCGCCGGTGGGCGGGTAAAAAAATCGCGATGCCATAAATCAAACTGTTCTTGACCAAATTTTTTGATGGTGACAGCATGAGAATTACCTTCTAATTTGCCGTAACTGCGCTCAATAATTCGATCATCAATAATGATTTCTTTACACTCAGGGTGAAATTTTAAAACTTGGTCGAGAGTGTCACGAGTACGAACAAGATGGGAACGATAGGCAATATTGATAGTTTTGTCTTTTAATAAATTGGCAATATATTTGGCTTGATCAATACCAATTGGAGTAAGTCGAGCATCTTTCCAACCGGTAAATATTTTTTTGGCGTTGTAAAAAGTTTGCCCATGACGAAAGAGATAAATTGTAGACATAAGTCTAGTATAATACGTTATGACTACAGAAGAAAAAATAAAATTGATTACTCGAAATTGTCAGGAAGTGCTGACTTTAGAAGATTTAAAAGTTTTGGTTGAATCGGGAAAAACAATTAATCATTATATTGGTTTTGAAATTTCGGGGATGGTGCATTTAGGAACTGGTTTAATGTCAATGGGAAAAATTGCTGATTTTGTAAAAGCTGGAGTAAAATGTAAAATATTTTTGGCGGATTTTCACACTTTTTTAAATAATAAATTGGGGGGAAAATGGGAAGATATTCGTTGGGCATCGGAACATTATTTTAAGCAAGCTTTGATTGCCTCATTAAAATGTTACGGACTTTCGGGGACTGAAGTTGAATTTATTAGCGGAAAAGATTTGTACGACACACATCCAGAACATTGGCAAAATTTTATGGAAATTGGAAAGCAAATAACATTGTCGAGAAATTTGCGTTCAATTTCGATTATGGGTAAAAAAATGGGAAGCGATGTAAATATGGCAACTTTATTTTACCCACCATTACAGGTGGCCGATATTGTAACTATGAATATTAATTTGGCTCATGCGGGTATGGATCAAAGAAAAGCTCATGTGATTGCCAGAGAAGCAATTAAAAAGATTCCAGGAAACCACGCAACTCCAGTAGCCATTCATCAAAATTTAATTGCGGGGTTAACTGCTCCTGAAGCTGAAAATAATAATGAAGAGTCATTAAAAATGAGTAAATCGATACCAGGGAGCGCAATTTTTATTCACGATACACCTGATGAAATTCGCAATAAAATTAAAAAGGCGTATGGTCCACCAAAGGAAACTGAATTTAATCCCCTGCTAAATTGGGTAAAAACTTTGATTTTTTGGGGAGAAGATATTGGTGAACTAAAAATTGAGCGACCAGAAAAATTTGGCGGTAATATAACTTATACTAAATTTGCCAATGTAGTGGCTGATTATGCGTCGGAAAAACTATATCCGACTGATTTGAAAAATGCGCTTGCAGACTGGTTAATTGAAAAACTGACTCCCGCACGCGCTCATTTTGAAATACCAGAACACAAAGCTGCGTTGATTAATATGAAGAAATTATTGGGAATTAGCTAATCTTTTTAGCTCAGCCAAGCCATCTTTGATTTTGTCTTGAGGCGGACATTGACTGTAATCAGGAAAATCAACATCCTTATTAACGGGTGTCTTTTTTAATTTAGCATTCAAAATTCTAGTTCTAATGGCTCCCAAAATCAGACAACGATCACCACCGGGACATATTTCACCAAATAGACCGGAAGCTTTACATGGCATTGTATTAGTTTATACCATAATTAAGGTAATAAATCAAATTTATCTAATCACGTCTGCCACGGCCTTGGCAACTTCTTTGTCTAATGGACTGGGGATAATATTATCGACAGATAATTTTGATTCAGGGAGATAATTGGCGATAGCTTTAGCAGCAGCTAATTTTATTTCATCAGTAATTTTGGTAACACGGTGGTCGAGAGCTCCACGAAAAATCCCGGGGAAAGCTAAGACATTGTTAATTTGATTGGGATAATCACTGCGACCAGTACCAACAATAAATGCACCACTATCTTTTGCTAATTGTGGGTCAATTTCTGGAGTTGGATTGGCCATGGCAAAAACAATTGGATTTTTAGCCATGGATTTAATCATGTCACTAGTTAAAATATTTGGACTGGAAACACCAACAAAAACATCGCGACCCACCATGGCAGAGGCAAGATCACCGGAAATATTTTGAGAATTGGTAAACTGTAAAAATTCTTTTTTAACTTCATTTAAATCGTTTCTATCCTGAGAGATGATTCCTTTTGAATCAACCATTAAAATGTTTTTTATACCGTAAAGATGGAGTAATTTGGCAATGGCGGTACCAGCGGCCCCGGCACCAACTATGGTAACTGTTGTCGTTTCTGGAGTGCGACTCGATAATTTTAATGAATTAATTAAAGCTGCCAAAACAACAATAGCCGTACCATGTTGATCATCGTGCATAACCGGAATATTTAAAATTTCTTTTAATTTATTTTCGATATAAAAACAATTAGGGGCAGAAAAATCTTCTAAATTTATGCCTCCAAAACCAGGAGCAATATTTTTGACAATATTAATAACTTCGTCAGGATCTTGGGTATCCAAAACTATGGGATAGGCATCAATGTTGGCAAATTCTTTGAACAACAGTGCTTTACCCTCCATGACTGGTAGGGCGCCCAGGGGGCCAATATTTCCTAAACCTAAAACAGCAGAACCGTCAGAAACAACGGCAACGGAATTTGATTTTATGGAATAGTTGTAGGCTTCAGTGGGATTTGCGGCTAATAATTTTGAAACAGCGGCCACCCCAGGAGTGTAGGCAATACTTAAATCCTCACGAGACGAGACAGGGCCAAATTTACTAGAAATGCCGATTTTACCTTTAAAAAGCTTGTGTTTGTCCAAAGATAGTTGTGAATAATCCATAGATGATTGTATCAACTATATTTTTCTTGATAGCGCTGCGTGAGAGAATAAACACAACCACAAAAAAATTGTTTGTAAAAACCGGTGGTTTTTAGATTACAACAGATATTTTTTGGTAAATAAAATTTTATATTTATTTTTTTTGATAAAGAATTGGCGATGGAGGTAATTGTTTTTGTATCTTGATATTCACTGGTGACTAAAGTTGAAGAAAAATGGGTAAAGCCATTTTTGACTGCATACTCGGCGGTTTTTGATAGACGAAGAGTCCAACATTCAACACAACGTGCTGGTTTTACTTGAGTTTTGATAACTTTGAAATAATCTTTGGGCGAATAATCGGCGACAATAATTTTTATATCTAAAGCTTTTAGAGTTTGTTGAATAGCATTAAGACGGGTTAAATATTCGGCACGAGGGTGAATATTGGGGTTGTAATAAAAAACTATGACTTCGTCAAAATTGTCAGCCTTGGCTGACTCGATAAATTTTAAAACACAATCAGCACAACAAGCGTGAAGTAAAAGTTTGGTCATAAATTTAAAAAACTTTTCAATTTTTCTAGAGCAATTTTTCGCATACTGAATTGATTTTTTTGCTCTGGGGACATTTGACCAAAAGTTAAATTGTGACCATTTGGCAGAAAAATTGGATCCCAACCCCAGCCATTGTCACCAATGGGGGCAACTATTTGACCTTCAATGGTTGATTCAAAATAATTAAATTCACCGCTGTCACTACAATATCCAATGATAGTAGTGGCATGAGCCGAACAATTACCCATTGATTGGGACAGTTTATATAAGCCATTAAGATCTAAACTTTTTAAAAACCATTTTATAAGTGGTCCGGGTAAACCATTTAAACTATCAATTACTAATGACTGGTCTTCAACAATAATGGCTGTATTTGGTTTTTGTTTTATGGCCTGATGTAATTTATGTTCGATAATTTTGCTGGTATCAAGTTCCTGTATTTCGGGTAAATCAATATCACATCCCTCAATTTGAGGCATAATTGCCATGGCCTCGGCAAGTTTATTTTTATTACTGGTGATAAATAATATTTTTGTGGTCAAGTTAACAGAGTATAATACAGATATGAATAATACTTTCAAATTGGTGCAAATTTTACAAAATTTGAACAGAGTTAAAAAGACAGCTGGTAATTTATTTATGGGAGTACCAGAAAATTTAAACCCTTCAATTGCGGGTCATTCATGGATGGTGACAAATATAGCCATGTTTTTATCGGATTATTTGGTTCAAAAAGAAAATCAAAATATAAATATTGAAAAAATTTTACGTTATTGTTTATCCAAAGAATGGGCTAATGTAGTATTGGGTGATATTACTTATGGTAGTCCAAGTTTTGCTAGTTTTTGGGAGATTGATATTAGAAAAGAGGCAGAAAATGCAAAAAATAAAATAGTAAATTCGATGAAAGAAATGATTTGTGATGAAATAAAAATAGAGGCAATCGAACTAAATAAAATAGAAAAAGAAATTGTATCTTTGGCGGCGAACATCGCAATGTTATTGGATATGTTGGAGTGGAAATATGCTGGTTTTAAACATGATGGTTTTGAAATGGTGTGGTTTAACACAATTGAACGCACAAAGAAAAGTGAATTGGGTATTGCCCAAAATTGGGTAAAAATGCTTAATGAGGCGTATAAAAAAGGGTCTAAAGATTACAATATTTTTTTGGCACAACCACAATTGCAAGTAAACCCGGAACATAAGCTTTAAAGTGGTAAAATATCGCATGGAAAAGAATTATTTATCGACAGAAGAGGATAAGATATATTCCCTGTGGGAAAAGTCGGGCGCCTTTACTCCAAAAATAGATAAAAACAAAAAACCGTATTCGATTATTTTACCTTTACCTAATGCCAGTGATCCAATGCATATGGGACACGCTGTTTTTACAATCGAAGATATTTTGATTCGATATCATCGAATGTTACAGGAACCAACCTTGTGGCTACCAGGTGGAGATCATGCTGGAATTGAGACTCAATTTGTATTTGAAAAACATTTAAAAAAAGAAGGTAAATCTAGATTTGATTTTGACCGTGAAACACTATATAAAAATATATGGGATTTTGTGGAAAAAAATCGGGTTTTAAATATGTACCAAATGAAGAAACTAGGTTTTTCCATGGATTGGACGAGATATCACTACAGCTTGGAACCGGCAATTGTAAATAATGTTTTAACTGTTTTTAAAAAATTGTATAGTGATGGATTGGTTTATCGTGACGAAAAAATAGTTAATTATTGTACTTTTTGTGGAACGGCATTTTCTAATCTTGAAGTCGATCACAAAAATGTCGATTCACATTTGTGGTACATAAAATATGGACCACTGACAGTGGCTACAACTAGGCCAGAAACAATGTTGGGCGACACGGCAATCGCGGTGAACCCTAAAGATAAAAGATATGCAAAATTAATTGGAACTAAAATATTACTGCCATTGGTAAATAAAGAAATACCGGTAATTTCGGAAGATACCATAGACATTAAATTTGGAACAGGGGCGGTAAAAGTCACACCATCACACAGTCCCGAAGATTATGATATGGCCAAAAAACATGGATTAGAATTTGTACGAATTTTTGATTACGATGGCAAATCAAATAAAAATGTACCAGAAAAATATCAAGGGTTGTTCCCCTCTCAGGTCAGAGAAAAAGTACTCTCTGATTTGACAGAATTATATTTGATCAAAAAAGTGGAAAATTATAGTCATGAAGTAGGACATTGTTATCGTTGTGGACGTCCGATTGAGCCAATGACCGCACCACAGTGGTATGTAAAAAT
>JAHFKH010000002.1 GCA_023245435.1 Candidatus Shapirobacteria bacterium
TAATCAAGTGCGCCCACCGAGAATCGGACTCGGATCAACGGTTCCGCAAACCGCTATTCTATCCATTAAACTATAGGCGCGAATCCTGTTATTATAACCTAAATTGATCTATTTATCCTTACTTTGGGTACTTGGCTTATCTTCAAGGGGGAGTCGGTCAGCAAACCATTTGGTAATTTTATCGACCAGGGTAGGTGATTCATCAAGCATGGGGATTATTTTTAAAACAATTTCTTTAATTTTTTCTTGATCTTTTGGATCAATTACCATAGTTACCTGCCTGGGAAATCGTAAATTAGTTTCAAAAGCGACCGTAAGGCTGGATAATGATTTTTTGAACCAAAAACGATTTAAAAGAGCCCATTCATAACGCAAATCACCAAAATAAATACCACGATTAGTTAATTTATTATTAACCATTCCTGGGGGAACAGTCGATAGGGCGTAATATAAAAACATGACGGCAATTAGGGATAAAATTAAAGGAAATTCATTAACAAAAAATAATATAATTGAAACTAAGACTAAAATTGCAATCGCAGTAATCCAAAAATCTCTATCTTTGCGTTGAAAACTACGTTCAGGTGCTGTCCATTCAAATAAGGTTTTTTCTTCATTAACATCCTGCAATTTTTCCTCAATCGGGTCAATATTCTTTTTTACATCGGTCATTAATATCATCTTAGCATAAAATAGGGTGTCTTTTTGTTATAATCAGAAGCAATTGGAAGGGTGCGGCGAATGGTAAGCCACGGGTTTGCTAAACCCGCGTCAGAAATGGCATGAGGGTTCGACTCCCTCCCCTTCCGCCAAAGGGTCAAAGTTCTATGCGACCCACTTGCTAGTCAAGTATTGCCCTAACCTGTTGGTGTTTATTCTTCAAAAGAAACATTTTTCGATTTAACAGCCTGTAATATATATAAATGGTGGAAGGCAAATAACTTATTTATTCCTCAACTTTTGCAAATAGGAGGCTCTTGGCACTGAACAAAGCAGTAATACTTAAGATAGCAGTGGCAATTAAATATGGAGCCCGAAGTCCAATTTGACTATAAATAAAAGTACCAGCAACAGGTCCAATAATTCGGGCGACACTGCCGATAGATTGACTAACACCCATTATATTTCCTTGCTCACTATCAGGAGTTTTTTTTGAAATGAGCCCAGCAAGTAACGGACCCGAAAGACTATTTCCAAAAGCCAATAACGTTACTGCAACAAAAAGCAAAGACATGTTGTTACTAAACGCAATCAAACCAAGAGCAAGTGCCATACAAACGATGGATACAATAATAGCGATTCGTTCGGGAATAAATTTTAATATTCGTTTTAATAAAAACATCTGCATCACGATACCTATGAATCCTAAATAGGCAAAGATATAGCCGTTATCTCTGGCAGTTAGATGAAGTGAGTGTTCAGAAAAAAGAGCAAAAGTTCCCTGCATTAAGGAAAAAGCAAACATCATCATAAATGATATAGAAAGAAATAAACCAACTTCTGGATGAGTCAAAGCATCACGGAAATCTCCTAAACTAAAAAATTTCTTCCTTTTTTTAACCTCAACTTTAATGTCTTCATTAACTTTTATTGACTCAGGTAGAAAGAAATAGGTAAGAATTGTAGCTACCAGAGCAACTGCCCCAGCAACCAAGGCAGGAACGCCATAACCATAAACAGAGAGTAACCCGCCGGCTGCCGGTCCAAGAATCATCCCCAAACTAAGACCGGCCATCATAATTCCCATACCTTCAGTTCTATTTTCCTTACTGGTAATGTCGGCTATATAGGCCTGAGCAGTGGAGATATTTCCACCAGAAGCACCGTCAATGATGCGGGCTAAAAACAATAATGGTATAGAATTTGCAAAACCTAAAATTCCAAAAGATAATGCTGTTCCTCCAATAGAAAACAAAAGTATTGGCCGTCTGCCAAATCTATCCGATAACTCACCCAAAATCGGCGCTGATAAAAGCTGGAATACTGAATAAACAGTGGCAAGCAATCCAATAGTCACCGGTCCAGCACCAAAACTCTCGACATAGTAAGGCAGTAAAGGAAGAATAATACCAAAACCCAACATATTGATAAAAATAATCAAAAATATAATCCACATCCGTCTGTCTCTCACGTGTTTATTCGTATCTTAATGCCTCAATAGGTGATAACTTGGCGGCTCTTTGGGCGGGATAATAGCCAAAAACAACTCCAACAATTGAAGAGACACCGACGGCAAGAAGAATTGAAGTCGGGGAAACGACAAAGGGAATATTAATTAAAGTGGAGGCGATAAATGAAAGAATGATTCCAATTGTCATCCCAATTACTCCCCCAACCAGGGTTAAAACAATGGCCTCTAGAATAAATTGAGTAAGAATGTCCCGATCTCTGGCACCAATAGATTTCAAAAGACCGATCTCTTTGGTCCTTTCGGTAACAGTCATGAGCATCATGTTCATAATGCCGATGCCACCGACAACCAGAGAAATACCGGCAATACCGGCTAAAAGAGAAGTAAGTAATCCGGTAACTGAACCGACAGTGGCAAGGGCTTCCTGAGAACTGTTGACAGTAAAATCTTTTAAATCTCCTTCGGCAATATTGTGTTGATCAATCATTAGGGCGGTGACATCATTTATAGTTTGATCCACAAGATCGGCATTTTCTGCTTTGGCTAGAATAAAGGAAACATAATCCTGGCCGAGAAGAATTTTCATGGCCGTGTTGACGGGGATATAAACAGCTTTGTTGGGATTAGAAATAGCACTACTGTCCTTTTCTGTTAAAACACCAACTATCCTAAATGAGCGATTATCAATTTTTATGGTTTCGCCAACCGGTTCGGCACCTTCTCCAAATAAATCAGTGACCACTTGTGAACCAATGACAGCGACTCGAGAGAGGGCGCTTTCATCGTCTTTAGTAAAAAATTCACCTTGTTTAGCTTCCAGTGACTGAATAGAGAAATAATCGGCGGAGACTCCTTGGACATTAATATTGATAGTTTGTCCATTAGCATTGGCTTGAACTGGTTTAGAAACAAGGGCTGAAACTGCTGAAATATTTTGAATTCGGGTTTTATCAGCTAAAGCTTTAGCATCTTCGAGTTTAAGACTGTTGGTTTGAGTGCGTATTCCCTGTCGACCTTCACTTGATCCTGGGGTGATATAAATGGTGTTGGTACCAAACGAAGAAAGTTGATTGTTAATACTTTTAGTGGCGCCATCTCCTAAGGAAATAATTAAAATAACTGAGGCAATCCCAATAACAATGCCAAGCATAGTTAAAAGAGTACGAAGAACATTTCCCTTGAGGGCAGCGATGGCAGATAAAATAAGTTCGCGGTAATTCATATAATTAGTTCTTTTTATCAGAAATTATTTTGCCATCTTTTAAACGCACAACTCGTTTGGCAAAAGTGGCCATATCGTCCTCGTGAGTAATAAGAACAATGGTATGACCTTTTTTATTGAGTTCTTGAAAAAAGGTCATAATTTCAGTGGCGGTTTTACTGTCTAAATTTCCAGTTGGTTCGTCGGCTAGAATAATGGCTGGACTCATCACTAACGCCCGGGCAATTGCCACCCGTTGAATTTGACCTCCGGAAATGTGATTGGAGATATTATTGGATTTTGATTCGATATTAACGAGTTTCAAGGCTTCCATAGCCCTTTTTTGCCGTTCTTCAGGAGGAATACCAGCATACATCATGGGGCGTTCGACATTTTTGAGGACAGTAGTTCGGGGAAGTAAATTGAAAGATTGAAAGACGAAGCCAATTTCACGATTCCTAATGTAAGCTAATTCATCACTATTGTAGGAGCTGATGTCTTTACCCTTTAGAAAATATTGGCCACTAGTGGGGGTGTCGAGGGCACCTAAAATATGCATGGTAGTGGATTTACCACTGCCTGATGGTCCCATAATAGCCACAAATTCCCCTTTTTTAATATCAAGAGAAAGTCCTTTTAGGGCCTCATAACCATCGCTTCCTTGACCATAGATCTTAGTGATATTTCGGAGGGAAATGATAACGGTGTCGTCTTTTTGATTCATAATTTAGCCTCCAAGTGGACTGCTACTAGTTGACTTTACAGCTCCATTTTTAGTACCAGTGATGATTTGAGTACCTTCATCAAGACCACTTTTAATTTCGGTTCGTTCTGGGCTCTTAATGCCAATTTCAACCGGAATATATTTGGTAGTTTTAGTTTTAGGATCGATAACTTGAACAGCTTTTTTGCCCTCGTAGGGTTTAATAGCGCTGTTGGGAACGGTCAAAACATTTTCAGCTTTGTCGACTTCGATATCAACATTAGCGGTCATGGCTGGGCGGATAGAATCTTCAGGGTCGGTTATTTTGATAACAATATTGTAGGTAATAACGCCGAGAGTATTGGTACCGATGGAATCGACATGAATGACTTGACCATTGAATGTTTTACCGGGAAAAGCATCCAGATTTAATTGAGCAGAATCGCCATTTTTTACTTTTGGAACATCGACCTCATTTAGGGCTAATTTTACAGTATAGCTGTTAAGATCGACAATAATGAGAACTGGTGTTGAGGAGGTGCTCAGAACAGTGCCACCGTTGGCAATTACTTTGTCACCGATTTCGTAGGCTAAATTGGCGATGGTTCCGGAAGAGGGAGCTTTAACAGTGACACTTTGAGTTGTGCGATAAATAAATTCGGCTGATTTAAGAGAAGCCTCGGCAGTTTTTAGAGTATCAGAGGCATTATCATTGGCAACTTCAAATGAGGTTCTGGTAGCTTTTTCAGAAAAGTTTTCATCACTGGAGTGGTCTTTTAGCTGGTCATGAATGTTGTCAACTAGGGCTTGAGTATTGCGTCGGTTATTAAGAGCTTGTTGATAGGCAGAAGCGGCACTTTGGTAAGTAGCAAAGGCGGCAGCCTTTTCCTGGTCGGTGGCAGTACTACGGATTTGAAACAGATTTTGATTGACTTTAACAGAAGCACCATCTTCGACATAAATTTTTTCGATAATTCCGGTGGAACTGGAATAGACGTCAGATCTGTTGGTAGTGGCAATGTTACCGGTTTCAGAAACAATTTGGGAAATAGTGGCTTTTTCAACAGCTTGAGTGAGATACTGGGGTTTTGCATTAGCACTTTGAACTCGCTTAAAGATAAAAAAAATGACAATTAAAATAGCAACAATTACAACTATTTTATTTTTCGTTCTTATTTTACGAAACCATTTAATTGGTTTTTGAACTGATTGAAGGATTTGTTTTAATTTATTCATTATGTTCTTTAGTTAATGTTTCTAAAAGATTGGCATATATTCTAGTAAGATCCTTGAGGTCTTTTGTTGGAATTTTAGAGAAAATCATTTGTATTTTTTCCATGAGTTTCTTTCTAAGAGTAACAAATTCCCTCTCGCCGCTTTCAGTGATAATTAGCCTGATAATACGTCTGTCTTCTTGATCATTAATTCTTTCTATAAGTCCTACCTTTACAAGTCTTTCTATAAGTTGTGTCGCTGAAGATTTTGAAAGTTTCAAAAAGTTAGCCAAACCACTAACAGTTCCACGTGGCTCTTCTTTTAAAAATTGGAGTGCCGTAAGTTGGAGCATAGTTGCTTTTTTCTCTTCATGATCTTCCTGTGTCTGTTGAGACATAAGTTTTCCAAACTGCATCATGGTGCTAAATAATTGTTCGAAATCGGCGTCGTTTTTCATAGTTATTAGGTTTAACAGTTAAATAGTTTACCACATAAACTATATATTGCAACAATTTAATCTGTGGTAGAGTTTTTGACCATACTTTGATCGTCAGCTTATTTGTTGTGTGTGTAAACTTTGTCTTGATTGCTGACACTATTTGGATTCTGTCTTCAGCAGATCCAGTTTTTAAAACGTAGCGAATAATATCCACAATTAATATAAAATTAATTGTGTAATATGTTTACATTTTAGGGTGTAATAATAATCATCCTCATGTTGGTTGGATGCTAAACTATTTATTAGATAATTCTACAAACTGCTTCCAAAATATTAAAAGAGGAAGTAAAAAAATCTAATGATCGCCATTATTTTGACCGCCATTGCTACTTTTATTGTCACAGGAATAGATGAAATTGTTGTTCTAACAATACTTTTTGTTCATTACAAAGAAAATAGTTCTGTCAGAGATATCTATATTGGTCAACTAATCTCAATGGTTGTTCTTTTGGCCATTAGTCTACTGGCGGTCTTTGGTATTACTACAATACCGAAGGAGTGGATTGGTCTATTGGGATTTGTTCCGTTTTTTTTGGGAATTAAAGTTTTTTTAATCGGCGATACCGAATCTTATGACGTGTATGAAGAAAAAGATTTAATTAAAAAAACCAAAAAGTTTAATAATTTAATTTTAGCAGTGGCCATAATTGCTATCGCTGGTGGTGCTGAAGAATTATCTATTTATATACCTTATTTAGCCTCTCTGAATACTAAAGATCTTATTACTACTCTAATAACCTTTATTTTATTAGTGCCAATTTGGTGTGCAGTATGTAAAAGACTTTCTTCTGTTAAGCGCATTCGTGAAAGAATTGAAAAATTTGAAAGAATTATCGTGCCAATTGTGTTTATTGGTTTAGGTATTTTTGTTTTAATTGAAAACAATACTCTAGGTTATTTTTTAAAATTTTTTCATTAAGTCCAGAGAGGTTATAATTATTTATGATCAAAAAACTCTTAATCAATGCTCTTGCGTTTTATATCACGGCATATTTAATACCCGGTATTGTCATTAACGGTTGGCCGGCTCTATTAGTTATTTCCGTTGTTTGGGGAATACTGACAACTACTATTAAACCGATACTCACTATTTTAACCCTACCAATTAATATTGGAACCTTAGGCTTATTTACATTTGTGATTAATGCCGTTCTGCTCTTAATTGTCAGCAATATTGTTCCTGGATTCAGTATTAATGGTTTCGGCAATGCCTTACTTGCTGCCGTAGTACTTGCTATTACTAACGGGTTTCTGTTGCTGATTTAGCCTTCAAATTAAAAAAATTACTGTCCATCATCGCTTGGTAACCTAAATCGATTAATTTTTGATAGTTTCTTTTTCTGAAATCCAAAATAAAAATATTATTGTCAGTTAAATTTAAATAAGTTATTTTTTGATTTTTTAATTTTTTAATCTCTTCTTGTCCGATACGAAGTTGCATAAAAGCGACTGAGCTATAAAGTACGTCGGGCGCAGAAGTGTTATTATCAATTTTTTTAATTGGTCCGGTAATATCAGAAATAATTAAGTTGTTAGTATCTTTAACCAGCGATATTGGCAAATTATTTGCTACCCCACCGTCAATCAGATATCTTTCCTCAATTTTTACCGGAGAAAATACTCCGGGAATCGAAATGGCAGCCAATAACCCGGGGAAAAGTGATCCATGGTTAAAAATGATTTCTTCTTTTTGGTTAATATCAGTGGCGTTAAAAGAAAATGGTATTTTTAGTTCAGAAAAATTTGTAACCGGGATGAAACTTCTTAGAAGTGGTTCGATTCCCCGGGTTGAGCTTTCTCCTGTTCCGAAAGCACTGGTTTTTAACATCTTCAGATAATCGAGTTCTGAAACTATTTTTTCTAGATCAATTTGGGGATCAGTAGCATATATCGCTCCGATTATCGCCCCAATTGAGGTTCCAGATACTTTATCTATTTTTATTCCTAGTTCTTGTATTGCTTTAATAACCCCGACATGAAAAAAACCTCTGGCTCCGCCGCCGCCAAGCACCAAACCAAGACTTTTCTTAGTAGATAACACAGCTAAAGTATATCTAATTTAAAGAACTAAAGTTAAAAAGTGTCTTTGATGGTTTTAGACATGGTAGTAAAGACGAGTTTGAGACGATCAAAAAAACTTCGATTGTCTTTTTCCTCTTCAATAGCGGCCAATTTTGCCTTTTTGTCCACTTTAATCTCTTGAGTCCGTAAAACCACTTGTAAACTATGAGGAGCAGTATTTTTACTGGAAGTAAAAGAGACCTTTTTGGCACTGGTATCAATATCCAAAATCCCCAAGTCTTTATCAAATCGATTCCACTCATCTTTGACGACACTGGAAATTATCTGTTTATTTTTCTTGAGATCATCAGTTTTATTAAGGGCATTGTTCATGTCGCTCATCAAAGTGGATGCTCCATTTAAGCTGAGTTTTACCCCATCATTAAGTTTATCGCCGTTACCATTATCAAAAAGACCAGTAATTCCGCCAAGGGTACCACTAAGATTATCCAAAAGGTTAGAAGTTTCTGATAGACCGCTATCGATTCCCATGGCACTAGCGGTGGCCGAATAGGGAGACACACTAATAATGTAATTAAAACTATTCAATCTGGATTGCAAAGTATTTAAAGAATCTTTAGTTTGGTTAAGATTATTAATAGTGTCATTACCGGTATCGCCAACACTTTGACGGACTTCATTTAATTTATTAAGGCCGTCAGTAGTAGTTTGTAGACCACTTTGCATTCCGGTCATAATGTCGAAAACATCATCTAAAGTCGAATCAATGGCCTTGCTGGCACTAACTAGACTATTCTTATGTGCTTTAATCTGTTTAATACTGTCTAATTGTCCTAAAGTTGCTGGCGTCATCGCCGCAATTACACCACTGCTTTCAAAACTGTCAGTTCCAATTTCAAAATGAAAAGTTTCACTTTGTTTTGGTAAAGCCACAAAAAACGCCGCCTGATATGAACCAATTGATTGCTGCTGAGATCCGGGAGCGCTGAAACTATAGTTTTTGTTACTGTCAGACATCATTCCCACCATCAAAATAAAATTATTTTTATAATAACTATTCACCTTACTATTAGGAGTAACAGTCACATCAATTGCCATCAAACCAGAAGCCCCCGCTAATTTTTCCGCTTTGACTGGAACTCCGTTAAGTTTGTAGTTCACATCAATATTCCAAGGAATTTCTAAGTTATTATCTTGAGGGGTGACTTCGTAGTAAAAACGTTTAGGCGCAGTTTTTTCGTCCAAATTCCAAACCAAGTGATCACTATTTATTTCTGGTTTATCCAAGGTGCTCATATTAGTTACCTGTGAATATTGACCATAGTCGGTAATTTGAGTGTTGCTGTTTAAATCAACCCCTTTAACCACACTAACTTTTTTGACTTGGCCATAATAATCTAAGGTAAAATAAGCCGTTTCATCGGTAGTCGGCACTGGTACTGCCGCTAGGACCGGAAAACGACTAATCCCTGTTATTAGGCATAAACCAATAAAACTTATTAAAATTTGAGTTATCTTTTTCATATTTATTTTTTAATTTTTTTAAACAGATTTTTAATAAAAATGGTTATTTTAGCAATTAAGTTTTTTTCTTTAATCCGTAAAGAATCACAAATAACCAGTAAAAATGGTAAAAGACAAATTACTAAAAACATACTAATCAAAGCCCCTCGACCAATTAATCTCCCCATATCGCCAATTGCCGCGATCGAAACTACCAAATAAAGACCGTAACCAACCATAGTTAATACCGTCCCCGAGGTCATAATTGATACCAAACTACTCTTGATGGCACTAATCGCTGACAGTATTGGTGCTTTGCCATCTTTTCTTTCCAGTAAATAATAGTTAGTCAATAGAATGGCATAATCCACTGTCGCCCCCAATTGAATGCTACTGACCATTAAGTACCCTAAAAAAACCATAGTGTTGCCATAAAGAAAAGGCAAAGCCATATTAATATAAATAGCGGCTTTGATCGGAATTAATACCACTAAGGTTAATATTAAGGATTGAAAAGAAAATAAAATTACTAAAGCTACCCCTAAAAGGGAAATTTTGTCTACTGTACCATAATCAGAAAGAATCACCTCTTTCATATCTTTGGTGGCTGGGGTTGTTCCTAATAAATAAGTATCTTGGAAGTAGTATTTCTTGATAATATTTTTAATTTCTTCAATCCGGTCAAAAGCAAAATTACTTTCTGGTTCAAAACTTAAATCGACAATTAAACGGGAATATTTAGCACTGTGCAGTTGACTGGTCAAGCTTTCCGGTAAAATACTTTCAGGTATGCCCGTCGGTAAGGTTTTGGCCAAAGAAGTAACTGATTTAACAAAATCTAATTTATCTAGTTCATCTGATAACTGCTTTTCTTTGACTTGGTTTTCGTTGGGAATCATTATTAGTAAAGAATTACTTTCCCCAAAGACGGCCTTAATTGCTTGTTGATCTTCGTAGACCACAGTTCCCTTACCTCCACCAATAGCGGTAGTGCCAAATTTAAAATTATTCATTCCTTGGGAAAAATAGGCTGGAATTACCAAGATAAATACCATTATTGCAATTACTTTTCTCGCCCCAAAAATTTTGTTTATTAATTTATCAAGGTTGGGTACAAACGGTTTATGCTTGGTTTTTTCGATTAATTTATCCCAACGGATAATCAGAGCTGGCATCAATAAAATAACCGACAGTAAACTCCAAAACATTCCTTTGGCTAATACCAACCCCATGTCTTTACCAATAGAAAATTTCATTAGAGCTAAAGCCAAAAAACCGATGGTGGCCGTGGCGGCAGCAGACAGAATTGACGGCAGGATTTTATTAAGAACATTAGACAGGGTTTTTTCCATACCTAAGCCTTTGGTTTTTTCATTAGAAAAAGCATGCAGAAGAAAAACAGAATAATCCATGGCTACCGCCAATTGTAAAATGGAAGCCACACTTACCGATAAAAAAGAGATTTCCCCAAAAATAAGATTACTGCCCATGTTTAAAATAATGGCTATCCCCATAGTCAACATAAACATCACTGGCTCAAACCAAGAGTTAGTAGTCAAAATAAGCACCACAAAAATCAACACAATTGTTCCAGTCATGATTTTAGGGATCTCGGCATTTAAAGCATCACCTAAATTTTTGTTGTCGACAGCCGGGCCGGTAAAATGGCCTTTATTACCAATTATTTTTTTGATGTTATTAATGGCCTGATAAGTCTTGGGGTCAGAATCTCCTTTATCGAAAGTTACATTCAGCAGGGCATGATCGTCTTTATAGTAATCATCCAAATTTTGCATTTCCAGATAATCACTGCCAACATTAATTTGTCCTGTACTACCAGCCCAAATAACTGAATCTACTCCGTCAATTCTTTCAATTTGGTCTACATAATTTTTGGTTTCGTAGATGGTAATATTATCGATCATGACCCTGGCTGATCCCGGATAGCTAAACTCTTTTTCCATTATTTTTATTCCCTGTTTAGTGGGAGTCCATGCCGGTAGATATTTAGTCAAATCGTAGTTAGTCCCTACAAATAAGCTACAAATAGCGGCAATAACCGTCATCGACAAAAATACTTTTTCAATTAGTTTCTGCTTATGGACGATAAAGCCCGCCACTATTTCTCCAAATTTTTTCTTAGGGACTTTACTCATATGTTGATTTTTATACCAATGGGGGTTATGATACAGTTGTATCCGGTAATAGACAATGGCTAATTCAGCCAAAATTGTGTTTTATTACTCAATTAAACCAATAATGACCAAAAACGCTAAAAAAGACCGAAGAATCGGCAGAACCAAAAAAATGATCAAAGCGGCGCTTCTCGACCTGCTACAAGGACAAAAAATTAATCAAATTTCGATTACCGAGCTTTGTGACCAGGCTGATATTAACCGAAAAACTTTCTATAACCACTATTCGGATATCAGAGGTGTTATTGACGAAATTGAGGATGATTATATTAGTAAATATCTCTCTTACCTTGATAAGGAAAATATCCTCTATGATTTAGCTGATCCTTATCCCTTTATTCGTCGTCTAACCGATGAAATTGAACAAAATGCCAATATTTACCTTATGGTCACTAAAACAGATGAGAGTCTTTATTTAAAAGAGAAAATCAAAAATCAGTTATCAAAACATTTAAATATAATTTCTCAACAAAAACCCCAAATTGACCGCGAGTTTTTTCTTTTTTATATTGATTTCATTACTGCTGGTATTGCCGCTGTTTATGAACAATGGCTTGTCTCCAACAAACAAATGAATAAAGAAAAGCTCTCTAAATTAATTTGTGAAGTAGTTAGCAATGGCAGTAAAATTGTCATTCAAAGCTTAACTTAAAATAGTAATCTAACCAAAAGATTCTAAAATAATCAAATGATTATCAACAAAAAACTGACCAATCAACTTAAAAAAATTCAGAAAAAATTAAAAGTTCCCCACCTCTCACTTGATGTTCTAGAGGATTTAAATACTGAAACTAAAAAGATTTTTGATGAATCAATAAAATATTTAATGGTGAAACGCGATCTTTTAAAAAAGGTCGATGTTCGGCGTGATTATTTAAAACTTTGGAAACATAAAGAGAAACAAATTACTTTGCCGATTAATTGGCGATATCTCTTAAGTGCTCCTTTTATTTATAGCATGATTATTCCGGCTTTAATTTGGCATCTTGGTTTGGAAATTTATCATCAAATCTGTTTTAGACTCTACAGTATTCCTCTGGTTAAAGCCAAAGAATATTTTATTTATGATCGGCAGCTGCTTTCTTTTTTGAATCCCTGGGAAAAAATCAATTGCTATTACTGTTCTTACGTTAATAATTTGATCCGTTACAGTTCTGAAATCGGTGCTCGGACAGAACGTTATTGGTGTCCGATTAAGTATGCCCGACGAATAGGCAAAACCCATTCTCAATATGCTAAATTTGTCGATATTAAGGGCCAAAAACAGTTTCGGGAAGAATGGAACAAACTCCGCGACTTTTCTGATATTAGTCTTAAAAATAACTAATCATGGCAGATATGGAATTTAAACTTACCAAAAATAGAACCATTGGCAATTCAACTATCTGGTTACCGATGGCTACCATATTTTTGGTGGTATTTATGGCAGTAATTACTATTTGGTTTCTCAAAGGAGGCTCTTTTCGACTTTATGCCAGTTTATTCTTCGGACTATATTCCATTGTTGGCCAAGTTTGGATAGCTGTATTATTGCTAGGGCTTACTCAAACTATAGTTTTTATGCCCCTTCATCTCTTATCCGAACGCTTTTCCAACAGAATCGAAGATTTTGAAGATGAGCTTGAAAAAACTAAAGAAGACCAACAATATATTTTATTCAAAGAAAAAGTCAAAAAAGGTGATTGGTCAATAATATTTTATATTCTCAATTTTGTTATTAATGCCATTGCTTTTTTATCAGCTGGAAGAATATTTTTAATCGATTTTTACAACCAGAAATTAAATCCGCATTACTTATACCACTTTATTCCATACCCTAACTATCCTTTGAAAGGCACACTTTTTAAATTGCCAATGTTCAAGGTAACCGGAACGATGGCCTGGGAATGGAAAAATATTATGTTGTTTTGGCTGTCTTTTATAGTCGTTGCCTTAGTGTTGCGATTATTATGGCGTTTTGTTAAACCAATTTTGAGTGGAAATAAAAAAATATTATCTCTAAGAATTAACCGAAATAAATTTTTAGCCTGGATTGGAGGAGGAACCGGAGTCTTGTTAGTAGCATCGACTTTCATTTTGAGACATATTCCCACCGGTTTAGCCCCTCTAATGTTGGCAGCCGATTTAACTAGGCAAAACACCACCATGAATACTGTTACTGCCATTGGCACCTTCATTATTACTTTTCATTTTGGTTATCAACATAATAAAAAAGAAAGAAAGGAAGCAGAACTAGCCAAAGTTCCAGAAGAAATAATTGAAAAAGTTAGTCAGCAGCATTTAAAAAACACTTTAAGAAATGCCGTGATTTTGGCCCTAGGAGCCTTCTTCTTAACTAATCAGATTCCCTGTGCCTTTGAATTATCTGTGGCTACATTTGAATTATTGGCGATGATAACTCCCTATTTTGAAAAAAGTATTATCCGAAAAACGGTAACTTTAAATAGCGGGACCGAATAATATGGTATAAAATTGTATATCCTAGAAAAAGTGACCGTTAACATTGCTATTTGAAATTTAATAATTTTATATCTATATGAAATACAACGAACTTGCTTCTCAAGCTTCACTTGCAAAAGCTGTTACTGAACTTCAAAATAAAGGCTATCAAATCTTTGTTGTTAAAAATAGATCCGAAGCTCTGGACAAAATTAAAGAGATTATTCCTCAAGGTGCTTCGGTTATGAATGGGGCCTCAGTGACCTTGGAACAAATTGGCTTTGTCGATTATTTAAAATCTAATGAACATGGTTGGAACAATTTACATGCCGCCATTGTTGCTGAAACTGATCCTCAAAAACAGACCAAACTTCGTCAGCAGGCCATTCACGCCGACTACTATTTAGGCAGTGTTCACGCTTTAATTGAAAATGGTGAATTTCTTATTGCCAGCAATACCGGCAGCCAACTACCCCACATTGTCTTTACCTCTCCTAATTTAGTTTTTGTGGTCAGCACCAAAAAAATTGTCCCCGACTTTAATGAAGCCATGACCCGTATTACCGACTATGTTGTCCCTTTAGAAGACGTCCATATGCAGGAAAAATATCACGTCAACACCCAATTAAATAAAATTGTTATTTTTAAAAACGAAAATCAGATGATGGGTCGAAAAGTTACTTTTTTGCTGGTAGAAGAAGATGTCGGCTTCTAATAAAAAAGTCGTCATTGCTAAAAACGGCCCCTATTTAGTCTCGGGGAATTTACCTCTATCTAAAGAAATCTCCACGCTTGGAGAAGAGGGTCAGCCCGAAACCTGGGTTAAAGGCAAAGAATATCCTAAACAGAAAAATTATGCTTTATGCCGCTGCGGCCACTCTCAAAACAAGCCCTATTGCGATGGTACTCATACCAAAATAAATTTTGATGGTCGGGAAACCGCGGATAGAAAACCATATCTAAATCAAGCCGATAAATTAACCGGCCCCGATCTCGATTTAACCGATGCTCCGGTTTTTTGTTCTGGAGCTAGATTCTGTCATCTTTCTGGTGGTACGTGGAATAATGTTGATAATTCCGATGATCCTCAAGCTAAAAAGAATGCCATCCAAAGTGCCGATAATTGTCCTTCCGGTAGATTGGTAACTTGGGAAAAAAGTGGCAAAGTTATCGCCCCAAAATTTGATCCTGAAATTACTTTGACTGAAGATCCACAGGCCGAAGTCAGCGGTCCAATTCGGCTAAAAGGCGGTATTCCCTTGGAGTCTGAAGATGGCCAAAAATATGAAATCAGGAATCAGGCCACTCTCTGTCGCTGTGGCCATTCTCAAAATAAACCTTTTTGTGATGGTTCCCATATTGACGCTAATTTTAATGATGGTGACGACAGTTTAAGATAATTATATGGAAGACAAAGATTTAACTCCGCTATCTGAAACAGAAATTCTTTCCCGTTTAACTCTCTTGCCGGCTTGGCAATACGAATCTGACAAAATTGCTAAAACTTTTGAGTTTGCTTCTTTTACCGATGCTATTCAATTTATTAATGGCCTGGTTGGTTTTTGTAATTTTTTAGATCATCATCCTGACATCAATATTAGCTATAAAAAGATCACTTTTGAACTAACCCGTTTCAGTGTTGGCGGTAAAGTTACTGCTCGGGATTTTACCGTCGCTGAGAAAATTGAAGATGATTTCCAAAATTACTCTCACCGAAAAGTTAACTAAAAGTTTCTCCACCAACCCTGGGCAACTTTTATATAATTTAGGACATATTTTTCCAAAAATCGTCTGACATTTTTATTTGCTATCTCTTTAATTTTATTTTTTAGCTCTTTAAGATTAGTAACCTTAGTAATTTGGCCAATAATTCGATAATCTCTTGGCAACAAACCTTCCCTTCGACCTATTTCCTGAGCAATTTCTACACCCTCGACTACATATTCTTTAAAAGCATTTACCGAATTACGTTTTTCATATTTGAGAAGATCTTTTAACTGTTTAAGCGGTATCTTTTTGGTTTCTTTTTCAGTAAAAAGATTGTTTAAGAAAATTTCCACTCCAAATTTAGTTTTGGCCATTTTTCCAAGATAAGGAACTAAATCTTTTTTGTAGTACACCCTTTCGCCGGTTAAATCTGAAAGAACATTCTGCATCCACCCGTTTGATGGGTACCCCAAAACAACTTTAACCTTACCTTCTAACACAGGCTCTAGAAGGGTCTTTAGATGATTATCGGAGAGATTGGTTAGATCGGCATCAATAAAAGTGACTACCTCACCCTTAGCCTTTTTTATGCCCTCAACCAAAGCGTAACTTTTGCCTCTGTTTTTCTCAAAATTAATCAATTGAATACTATTTTCAAACTTTTTCAAAATTTCCAAACTATTATCAGTCGATCCGTCATTTATGCAAATAACTTCATCAATTAAAGGATTTTTTAATAAAACTTCGATGACGCCAGCCACGGTCTTTTCCTCATTGAAAACCGGGACTATAGCTGAAACAAATTTTTTCATTTTATATCTTTAAAAAAGACAGTAATAATATCTTCCCCAAAATCTTTGGTTTCCCTTTTAATTGATGGGGGAATGACCTCAAAACCACATTCAATTTGATCAAGAAGTTGGTGGCGTGTAGAAAAATATTCAACTTTAAAATCACTAGTACCATCTTTTTCACTCCATTCTGCCAGACATCTTTTTAAGGAATAAATTAAACCACTCCCAGTTTCCTCTTTTTTCCCGGGTTCACAAATAACAAACACTCTTTTGGTTGCAGAAAAACAGTTTTTAATAAATCTCTTTCTTTCATCTGGTTTTAGATGGTGAAGGACGTCGCAGACAACAACCACATCTGCTGGATAATAACAATTTGGTTCAAGAACATTACCCAGACGAACATTTAAACCCCTTTCCAGAGCATAACTAAGAAATTCCTCATTAGTGTCAAAACCACTATATAGAAATCCTTTAGGTAGAAAATTTGCCAATATTGCCGGTCCACAGGCTGGTTCCAAAACTAAGTCGCCCTTCTTGGCAAAACTTGTCATATATTGATAACGTTTAGCAAAATTAGTTCCATGGATCCAGTTAAGACCCCAAATATATAGCTGGGGATATTTATAAAAAATGCTTTTTTTACTCATTTATTTTCCTAATCTCCTTTGACGATTTTGAAATTCTAAAATGGCAATATCCAATTGGGTTTTGTCAAAGTCCGGCCAATAAACTTTAGGAAAATACAATTCTGAGTAAGTTGCTTGCCAAGGAAGAAAGTTTGATAGACGTTGTTCGCCCGATGTTCTGACAATAAAATCAGGATCAGGTAGACCAGCTGTATCTAGATTTCGACTTATTAATTCCTCTGTAATTTCTTCAAGTTTAATTCCTAAAGCTGTTAATTTCCGAAAACTTCTAATAATCTCATCTCTGCCTCCATAGCTTAAAGCCACATTAACAATTGTTTTTTGATTATCTTTTGTCAAATTTTTGGCTTTCTCTAAAACTTTTTGCAAAGAAGTTGGCAATCTTTCAAAGTTACCTAAAATTCTTATTTTCATCCCTCGTTTGTTAGCCTCTTTCATTTTATGAATAGCAAAATTCTCAAAAAGTTCCATTAAATATGAAACTTCCCTTTCAGATCTTTTCCAATTCTCAGTAGAAAAAGCATATATGGTAACAATTTTTATACCTAAATCCTGAGCATATTTTATGATTTCTTCAATTCGCTCTACCCCTTTCTTATGACCCATAAAAGTGGCTAAGCCTTTTTCTTTTGCCCAACGCCGATTCCCATCAACAATGAAACCAATGTGATACGGTAATCCTTTTCGACTAGGAGATATTTTATCCATCTATTTAATTTCTAAATTGTTCGGTCATATTAATACAGACCACGACCGAGGAAAATAGTAATAATTGTACCGATAATAGCGACAATAAAACTATTGGTATTGAACTCCGTAATATTCAACCCCAAAGCAAAACTTGTGACACCACCACCCACCACGGCACCAACTATGCCCAAAACCACATTTGTTAAAGTATCAGAACGAGTCTTAGCGGTATCCATAACAACCGATGCAATTAAACCCATTGCCAATCCTAAAGTTATCCAAATAATAATATTCACTGTTTATTTTTTGCTCGGATATCCAAACTTATAATTGAAAATATTTGAATATATCGGTCCTAATAAAACTAAATGTGCCTCAGCTGCCAGATATTTTGCAGAAATATTTAAACGGCCATCTTTATCTAATCTTCGAACCGATACTGGTATCCGGACATTTTGAAGAAAGCCAAAGTTAGCGATTTTACTGGCTCTTAGAACATAATCGTGATCCTCTGCCAATTTTATTTTCTCGTTAAAACCGCCTATTGCTTGATGGATTTCTTTTTTAACAAAAATACAAAACCCCGGTGCATGAGGAAAAAACCTTTGAGTGGCTCCCATATACCAATTCACCGTACTATGCAGTAATTTATCAATTTTTCTATCACTTAGAGGTTTTACTAAACAGGATGCCACCTCAAAATCTTGTGTTTTTATTTCTTTTATGGCTTTTTCCAAAAAGTCAGGTGGCAAAATTACATCAGCATCTAAAAAAAGCAACCATTCACCTTGGGCAAACTTAGCTCCATTATTTCGGCCATTGGCTGGCATTCCCCCCGCAACCACTTTCGCTCCTGATTTTAAAGCGATCAAACGGGTGGCATCAATTGAATTATTATCAGCCACTATCACTTCAAAATCTTTAAAAGTTTGTTGTTTAAGCGACCCTAAAAGATAAGGTAGATATTTTTCTTCATTGAAAGTCGGAATTATGACACTGAGCATATTTTTTTAAAAATTAGAATAATAAAGCAATGATTTGATCCGATATTTTGGCCGAATCCATTCTTTTGTTAAGAAATGAATATTCCAAAAGTAATCCATCCATCATGCTGGTAAGTAATGAGGTTAATAATTTGCTATCAATTTTTTTGGTCAATTTTTTACTGATTGATACCTCCTCAATTACTGGCTGGATTAAACAAATAAGCTGTTCTCTTAACTGAGCAATATGTTTCGTTATTTGAGAATCAGATGAAGACAACTTAAACACAAAAGCTTTAACTAAATTTTTTTCCTTAAAACCAAAATCTAAGTAATTTTTGATTAGTCGATGTAACTTTTTGTCCACTGTCGTTTCGTTTAGGGCCGCTGTGATAGCTGAACTTAAATCATCAAAAACACCTTCGAGTACCTGTTCGTAAATTTCTGCCTTACCAGTAAAATGATAATAAAGTGCCGCTTTTGTAATATTTAGTTTTTTTGCAATGTCACTCATAGACACGCCCAGATAGCTATATTCGGAGAAAAACCAACGAGCGGTATCAATAATATATTTTTTGGTATTTTGAACTACTCCTTCAGATTGTATTGTGGTTGCTTGCATAGTTTTGATTTATTCTATTTTACTTACCGCTCGGTAAGTTATCGTTAGGTTATCAAAATGGCAAATGCATGTCAAATGTTTAAGTTTTAATTGTCAGTTGCTTGTTGTGCAGTATAAATTTTGTCTTTATTGCCGACATTATTTGAATTCTGTCCTCAGCTGAGCCAGCTTTTAGAACATGGAGTAAGTATTCTTTTGCCGTATCTCGATCTAGAGGTATTTTTTGAGGGTAATCAAATTGGTTTAGATTTCCAGCTAAAAATTCTTGATGAAGCACCTCGCCTCTCAGTGAATGGAATCTTTCGATTTCGTCTTTTAGTTGATTTGTTAACAATTTTTCGTCAAGTTTTATCTCATCAATATGAGCGAGTAGTTGTTGGATTAATTCCTCTTCGTTGATGTACGGCTCTTCGCAGTCATAATCAACATGCCGACCACAGTGATAATAAACATATTTTTTAAATCTTCCGTATTTATATCTCTTATATTTTTCTTCGGCCGTTATCCACCCTCCACAACCTCCACATTTACATAATCCTCTAAACGGAAATAGTTTTTTATTCCACTCTTTAAGGGGAACATATAATTGTTTTTGGGCTTTATCAAAGATTTCTCTTGTTATTAATGGTTCATGATTTCCTTTATAGATAATTCCTCCGAACTCAAACTCACCGTAGTAATAGGTATTTTTGAGTAATTTATAAACCTTACTTAACGCCAGTGGTTTTCCACTTCTAGTAGTAAATCCAATCTTATCCAACCACATTTTCACCACCCTTCCACTTTGTCCCTTTTCAGCTACTCGATTAAATATTTGTTTAATAATTGAGGCACGTTCTTTATCAACTTCTACGTAGCTGATTCGGTTATAACTCATAACGTTTAGATACCCAAGTGGAGCTATGTTAGGCCTCCATCCTGCCTCACACTTAGCTTTCATACCTCTTTTGACGTTGATGCCTCTATTATCGTTTTCCAGCTTGGCTTGGGAGCATAAGATCATCAGTAAAAATTTCTCATTTGGATTATTTGAAAATGTTTGAGAAAAAGTGCGAATTGTTTGTAATTTTCCCTGATCCATTAAATCTACTAGTGTTCCCAAATCTCCGGCATTTCTGCTCAATCTGTCGGGTGCCCAGGTTAATATAGCATCAAATTCTCCAGATCTGATATCAATTAATAGTTGGTTAAAGACTGGTCGAAGTCCTGATGACTTGGCTGAGTGACTTTCCTGCCGAATTTCCTTAATAAATAGGTTCTCTCTTTCAGCCAATGTTTTCATTTCATTGATTTGGGATTCGATCGACATGGCTTGTCGTTCGTCTGATTCCGATGATTTTCTAGCGTATAGGCAATACCTAGTTTGCTTTATTTCCTGTATCTTTCCATCTTCTTTCTTCTTCATGACACTACTGTACCGCAGGTTTTGTGGAAGTCTAGGAGATAAATGTATGTTTTAAACTACAAATCAAGCGTCTCGGGCATTATGGAAGCGCAAGTTAACCCAAACGTCACTGATACTTTTTTTGCTTCTTCTGGAGTTAGTTCCTTCCAAATTTTTTCTTTTTCGTAAGCGACAATTTCCTCAGTTGTAATTTCTCTTGTTTGAAAACTGGTTTCTTTAACGTTGTAAATGCCTTTAGCATTAATTATTTCAATATTACCGATAAAGTGTCTTTCCACGACATCGTAATAGAATTGGAGAGTGTCCACGGTTAAAGTCTCACCCTCAAGGGTCAAAATCTGTTTTTGATTTTGATTTGGTGGGGTATAGATATAACTGCCTGGTTTCCTGGTCAACTGGTTTTCGTTCCACAAGCGAGCAAAAACTTCATATGCGGTTGCAGTTTTGCCATTATCGACGACTAATTTGATAACTTTAGGATCTGTCGAAACGGTTCCTTTAAAAGCTGAACTGGTAGAAACACTTAAACTCATTCCTTTAATCATTGTGTCTGAAATCATAGAAGAGGCGTAAAGCTTTGTTTTTATGTCCTTATCCTCAGTATCAACTAATGCCAATAAATCAATTCCCAACTCAGAGGCCATATTTACAGCAGTACTCGTATAAGGTGAATTAGAAACAATGGATCCCTTTTTGGCGCCAATATCTTGAAGTTTAGTATTAAATGCTTCGATGACGGGTATATCAACAGGTCTTTTATAATCCTTACATTCAAAAGCAATAAAATCATAATTTGATGGATCAACTAGTTTTACATCAACCTGTCGTCTACCTTTAGAAAGTTTTCCCCGCAAAAAGACGTTTTTGTAAACTTCTGATTCGGGGTTGAAACCCTTGATCATCTCACGGGTTTTATCTTCAAATTTTTTCCATTTTTTTATCATATTTCAAATATTTATCAACCGACATGATTATAATCTTATCCCAGGTATATAATGTTAAAATTTGCAATGAAGAGAATTTTAGTTTTGTTATTTTTAGTCGGAATCATCACGGTTGGAGTTGCTTATTTCAAATCTAATAAAATTCCCGCTGATGATTTCAAAGCCCCAGGTAAAAGTTGGAATTCGCCTAAAAAAGTCGAAGATTATTTCGTTGAAAAACTGAGATTTACTCAAAGTGATTTAGAAAGACAAAAACAAAGCGAAACGGTCGATTTTCGGCCCGGCAAAGGCTCTACGCTAGAGGCAATTGTAAGTAACCTTCAATATTATGGATTCATTCGGAGTGAAAAAGCCTTAATGTATGCTTTAGAAAATACCAAAGATACTACTCAAGGAAACCCGGGAGCACTCTCTGTTGGCAGGAATGGGTCGATTGATACTGTAGCCAGTTACCGGGTTTCGGAAAATATGACTACCTGGGAAATGGCTGATACTTTACTTAACAAATCACACTATTTTGGTCCGAATGATGAGTACAACTATATGTTTATGCCCTAAACTTCAAACCCTCCGATTTCTCAGAGGGTTTAATTGAATTCTCTTTTTAATTATTTTATTAGAGATATTTGTTTCTCGGTTCCAAATAATCCACCTTTGACCAATAGTTTTAAGTCGGTGGCATCATCGGGTAAGTCGAAGACTATGTCGCCAGTTACTGATAGTCCAGGCTGTACCTGTTGCAAGAACATGTCTATCTTGCCTTGAGATAATCCTTTGGCTGTTTGACCTTCGATTGATCTATCAAACTTTCTACCTTGGGAATCAGTAATTTTTATCATTGAGCTGTCAATTGTGACCGTCTCCTTGCCAACATTCTTGACATTTAGTGTCACCACATAGAAAGTACCTTGGGCATCCTTTTTGGTATAAGAGCTACCCAATGATTTTGCAGTAGTAACGCCTGTCGCAGTAAATGCCAGATCCTTATCGGTTACTGTGTCGTTAAGTTTGGCTACGGCATCTTCTTTTTTGGCTCCATTTTGAGTAGTACCACTATTGTTGGTGTTTGAACCCTTACCACCCCCTGAAATTGCACCAATTATCATAATAATTACAAAGGCGATTACGCCCCATTTGAGTATTTTTTTCATATTTTTTGAATAAATATTTCTAACTAATAATTCACGTATATGATGACACATTTTATTTGTTAAGTCTATGTTTACTGCGTGGCAGTATTCTAATACTTGAATATGATGAATCTGTGTTATCAAAAGATGCTTTTACCAAAAAACTAGCTGAAAAAATCAAGAAAGCCAGAGAAGAATCAGGTATATCTCAGGAAGAACTGGCACACCAAGCGGGACTTTACCGAACTTACATCGGCCATTTGGAAAATGCCAAATATTCACCAACGGCATATGTAATTTATAAAATCAGCAAAGTCCTGAACATTAAGGCTGACGATTTACTTCCGGGTAATTAAAATCTTGTATTCATCGAAATAGACTCTAGCCTATCAAGGCCGTAGTTTCTGTCGTACAAACTACTTCCACAGCTGATAATCATTATTCCGGGTACGGGTTTATTGTCGATTTCCAAAATCTTTAGTATTAATAAGGAAAAGGCGTCAGCAAGATCATCATGTTTTTCGATTCCAAATCCGACTAGCTGACTTATTAACTCCTCGGCTCCTTTTCGAGGAAATAAAATTTTACCCTGTTCAATTAAATGAGTCACTAACGCCAATCTAGAACGCTTGTCCTGTCCATTAACCTTAACGCCCTCACAATGAATATTTCGGTCTCCTAAATGCTGGATTATTGATTGTTGGTATCCAACGTCTTCGATAAATATTTTTGATTCCTTTCCTAAAATTGACGATAGTTCTTCAATTTTTGAAACCGTTTGAGGAAAAGTCAGTCTTTGATTGACTGGATTTGGATAAATATATATTTCTAGGTTTTCTTTACCACCATATACTTTGGCAGTAACCATAGTTGTATAATCTGCTGAATCTTTTTGAGAAATTGCCAAATCAATGCCAGTTCCAATTAGTTTGAAATCCTTTTTATCTCTCTCGATTTCATTGTAGAATTTTATCCATTCAGGGTGAACTAACCTATCAGCATCAGAAATTATTTTTAGCAAATATTCTCGATACCATGAAGATTCAGACCCAATGCTAGATCTCAACTTATTAATTGCTTCCATGTTTGGGAACTTTCCTGGCCACGCGATCGTTTCATGTTTATCGACTAGTGGAACAGATAGAAATTTACCGCTAAGTTTTTTATTATCTATCATCGCTTTGAGTCGCATGAGTAAACAATCCTCATGGAGTAAGTTTCCGACGATAATATATTTTGTAAAATTATCACCGACCGGGAACACCTCACCAGTCAGCCATTGAGAAGTTTTGTCTCGACTCTCCCTAGTTTTAGTATTGTTTAAGTCCTCTACATCGTCGCAGATCACTAAATCTGGTCGATATTGACCGTGTCTTAAACCACGAATACTCTGTTCCGTTGAGGCAACCGCTATTCGGGCATCGAAGTTAGATAAAACAATAGAGGTCGACCCCCATTCGTCATTAACTTCCTGAAACGGCCCGATATCCTTTTTAAGTAATTCGTTAGTTTCCAACTCTCTCTTAATATTAGTGAGATGAAGCCTGGCCTGTTGTTGAGTTTGACCTACAATTAGTACAAACTTCTTCTGTTGACTTCCAGTAATTGCCCAGATTGGATATGACAAACTCATGATTGTTGATTTACTTGACCCCCTAAAGGCAATGACAATTCCCAACTTCAAATTTGTGTCTTCGGTCAGGGAAAACATTTCATTATGAAACGGAGCAAATGGATAGCCGATGTAGTGGCTAAAATAAATAGTAAAAAACCAGAAGTGGCTGTTTCTGGCCAACGCCTTGCGGACACTTCTTTTCTTTTTTATCTCGACGAGTTCACTTTCATTTAATGTTTGGATCATTTTTCCCTCCTTCAATTGAATTTTCTAATGTGTTTGGTAAGACCGAGGCCAATTTCAGTGCCTTCATTACTAGTGCTTCCTGCTCTGGCGACAATTGCTCATCGTCGTGTTTTAATTTGGCAGTTACTTCTACTCTCGTGGCATATGATGGATGATGGTTACGTAACCAAAAAATAATGGCAGTCAAATTCTTATCTCTAATTGCACTCATAAGTTGAGATTCAGCCATATCATTAACCAAACCATTACCATCAGAAATTGCCTCGTTAACTGCGGCCGCAAACTTTTCATCATCGCTTTTCCAACGATAAAAACTGGCTCGACCAATGCCGACTTTTTCACAGGCAACTTGAACCACAGGTGTCTTTTTTAGTTGTTCAATTAACAGTTGTTTTTCATTTTTTGTTTTCATACTTTTTCAGTTTGTTAAATCGATCAATAATTGTTTGGCAGTACTCAGGATCAATTTCCACCATCAAGCATTTTCGTTTTGTTTGCTCACAGGCGATAAGAGTAGATCCTGAACCACCAAAAGGGTCGTAAACATAATCACCAATCTGAGTACTATTGAGAATCAAATGTCGCAGAAGTGATATTGGTTTCATGGTTGGATGTAGTGGGCTTTTGTTGGGTTTGGGAAAAGCCAAAATACTTTTATCCTTACTCTTAAAGAATTGGTGGGTGCCAAACCAGCCATAAGCGATCAACTCGTGTTGGGGTAGATAATCCATCCGACCAATGACTGAGTGGTTTTTTATCCAGATTAAAAGTTGGCAAAATTTGAAACCGGAAATATCAAGTGCCTTTTTAAGCGCAAACAACATTTTGTCAGAATTAAAAATGTAGTAACTATTTTTAGCGGATAAATATGGCTTCATAATCTCCAACCATTGTTGAGTAAATAATTGATATGATTCATCCGTTTGAACCTGATCGTTGGCGATTACTTTTCTCTTAACTTGTGATTTCGAGAACCCATTTTTACTTTCCACGTACGCTACACCATAAGGGACATCTGCCAATATAAGTCGAACACTTTTACTTGAAAGTAACTTTTCAACCATTACCTTATCGGTTGAGTCGCCACATAAAAGCAGGTGGTCGCCAAGGGTAACTATGTCGCCGTTTTTAATTAACATACTTCACCTCCTTGCCAGTTAATTTTTGATAGCGGGAAATAATTAAATCGCAAAATATCGGTTCGTGTTCAATCATCAAGCACCTTCGTTTTAATTGCTCGCAGGCGATTAATGTTGAACCTGATCCACCGAATAAATCTAAAACAGCGTCCCCAACACTAGTACAACGCCTTAGCGCTTTTTCATGAAGGATGGGGCTCTTTTCTGTCGGATGTTCATATTCTCCACCCGATAATCTTTTCACCAGCCAAATGTTTAACAAATCCAAAATGTCGTCAATAGTTCGATTGCCTGAGCCAATTTCTTTATTGAGAATCTCATTTAAGTTTTTCGGGTTTTCAGAAATTGTAGGCTTGCCGATAGTTCCATAAATACAAGCCTCATACGATTTATTAAAAGCAATATTTGGAGTAGGAGAAAAGCCATTTTTAATCCACAAGCAAGTCCGCTTGTTTTCAATTCCTAGTTCTGTAAATAGTCCTTGAACTAGGCCAATGTGGTTTTCATCATTCCAATAAAATACATGACAATCTGGTTTGGAAATAGTTAACGCATTTTGAATTGTCTTTTTCAAAAATTCTCTGTACTCAGAGTCAGTTTTGTTGTCATCGGTCTTACCTCCATATTTACTTTTACCTCCGACTCCTTTGTTGTAGTCGAGAGAAATATTGTAGGGCGGGTCACAGTAGATCATCGATATTGTCTTTTCTCTAGTTAGCTTTTGAACAATCCCAAGGCTTGTACTATCACCGCAAATTAATAGATGAGAACCAAGTTGAACAATATCTCCAACTTTTGTTTTAGGGATCTTAATTTTCTCCAACTCTTTTTCGGTATTGAAGTTATCGTCCTCAATATCGAGATTTTCGTCCCAAATTCTAGACAAATCATTGTTATCAAAACCAATGTCCATCAACATTTCGATATCAAAATTCTTGAGTAGATCAAAATCCCAATCACCAGATACCTTATTTAAAGTTAGATTAAGTTTTTTCTCTCTTTCGATATTATCTATGTCAATAAAATTTACTGGCACAGTTTTATACCCCAATTCTTTGGCTATTTTTAGCCTAAAATGCCCAGCAATCACCACTCCATATCTTGACTTATTTCCATTAGCCAAAATTGGCACCACAAAACCATTTTCCTTGATACTTTTCTTCAAATCAGAGATAGCTTTCTCGCTCCAGTATCGGGGATTATACTCGGATGGAATTAGGTCATTAATATTTACCTCAACTGTTTGAATCTCTGTTTTATTTTTCATATTAATTTAATTTTATTGGTGGCAAACTAAAAACTTATATATTTTTAGTTGAGGCCAAATTAATATGGGAATAATACCTGTAAATAAAAACCTAAAATACCGTGTCCTTTAAGCTTGAAGGCTACCTAATCTTTTTTTGTGTCGTTTAACTGATTCACTGGCTTCTTTATATGTGTAATCTTCCAAACCAAACTCATTAGTGATTATGTCGGAAATTTCAGCCATTTTATGTCCTAAATTTTTGAGTTCGAAAGCTCTTTTATCGATATCTAGCTTTGGGGCAGGTTGAAACTTTTTAGATTTGTCCGGTAATCTTTTCTGTTCAGCCATTACCATCGGCCACATAAACTTTATATCCTCCAAAGTAGTATCTGCATTTATCTCCAACATTAACGCACCGCGTTCCCCAACTCCGGAGACTATCGACACATTTCCCGGAATCATCATTGATTCAATGTTGTTAAATATCAAGTATCTTTTAACTGATTCCAGCCAATTTATTGGCAATCGATATTTTGAGACTAGATTTTTAAGGTCTCGATGAAAATCATTAATTGGGACTCTGTTATTAAATTCTTTGTTAGCCTTTTCCTTACCTAACCAATCTTTTAACTTGATTAACATATTTTCTACTTCCGCCTCAGCCTTCCTGTTGCCATCTATAAATTCGTCCGATGCTTCACAAATCCAATTGTGCCATTTTTGATTTTCTACATCGGATACAAAACCACATTCAGAAATTTTCCACTTTTTTCGTAGTGATTTGATTTCTTCTTGAAATTTTGGATCGGAAATTAGTATTTTGGCCTTTTGGTGTAGGCGGTTTCGAGTTTTAGTAATGTGACTGTCTTTCATGTTCTAGCAGGATTATATCGATTCTACGCTATTGTAGGTAACTATGTTGACAAGTATATAACTAACAACACCTCAAAAATATTTGAACATATCACATAGTAGTTTAATTAAAGAAACAGATAATTTATTGAAATATTTAATAAAAACGTGACATTAACATTATCATGTCGTATATTGTATAATTAATTAACTATGTCGTACTTGCGAATATCTCAAGCTGCAAAAATACTTAAAGTAAATACTCGGACCCTTATGCGATGGGATAATGAAGGTAAATTTGTCGCCCACAAAGAACCACTGTCAAAAATACGGTTTTATGACGAAGTTGACATACTAAACCACGAGATCTGGTTCGAACTTAGGAGAAAACACAAAGCACATCTTAAGAAGCTCGACTCAATAAGAAAAGAAGTGGATAAGTTTGTTGTAACTCAGCCATTAGAATTCGGCGCTAACCCAAAGTTTCATAAACTCGAGGATATGAAAAAGGCATATGACGCACTAAGAGATTGGGAAAAAGAAGAAAGAAATATCACGAGCGAGTATGGTAAATTACCGAGTGGTTTTAAAGCAAAAGTTGACCCTGAAACTTAGACAGTGAAATCGGAGTTCTAGCTTTCTAAACTCTTTTTTTGATTTTTAATCCTCTCAAGTAGCTCATCATAAAGAACAATTTCGATATTTTTGAACTGGTTTTTTAATATCCTAAAGTCTTCTTTTTTCGAAGAGTTGTCTAATTGGGCTGAATTTCCCATAATTACGAATGCCCTTGGGCGTATGACATCTAAATCAATGTCTTTCTCACGTTTAACATCAGCCTTTAAGTCATTTCCTTTTCGCTCTGAGTGATAAAGATATTTTTCAGCTTGGACAATAGCTTCTATCGCTTGTTTGTCCCACGAGTAATTTCCTCTACTATCCTTTTTGGCGATTAATAGCTTAGTTTCTGGCTTTTTGATTTCGAAAAGATCAAGATACCCCTGGGTGTCCACCAAACCAAAATCAACTTTTCTGGTTGTTCCAAGAATTACATTAAGCTGTGCGATTGAATGAATGTATTTCGAATCTATCAAAAATAGATTCTCTTCTAAAAACTTTCCCCATTCAGATTCTGACGTCTTTTTTGATGACAGTTTTTTGTCAAATCTATCGATTACATCACTAAATGTCACCGAGTCAATTTTTAGTTTTGTATTTTTAAATAGGTCGCTTTGGGTAATTTGTAATCGATGGCTCGATTTCATTAGGGTTGAGACAATGTCCGTTACCCTACCGATATCGTGTTTATCAAAACTATCTACTCCTTGGGCAGACAGTGTCTGAATTGCAAGCTTCGTGTCAGCCGCGGCGCTATTAATCTTTTTAGCTTTCACCACTTTTGGAAATTGTGTATTAAATAACTTGTTAACAATCTGGGCTCGTCTTTGGCGATGGTAGTAGTCCATTGTACCGAGTTCATCGGATAAACCCTCCAGACAGGAATATGTTAGGTGTAAATATTTGTTCTTTCCTTTCTTCGTAATAGAACACGCTCCGGTTTTGGAGATGTCAATTGATTTTATGTTTTTACTGTTAAAGGTTCGATGAATATAGTCAAATATACGGTTCTTACAATATCCGTTTTTCTTAAATATTTCGGGTAAAGACGAGAATCCATCAATGGTAAGTTTAGAGAAAAAGTAGTATGCAGACTTAATTGGGTAGTACTCAGTAAAGAGCTTGTTTTTATTGATTTTATAAACAAGTATTCTTTCTGGAGATTTCTTATCATCAATAACATATCCCGATATAATTTCGCTTCCTCTAATCTTCTTGACCTCTTCTATTGTTTTTAATGCCATATATTTTACTTTTGATTAATAAAGGTATTAAAATCCATAGTTTTCTCCTGTTTATTAACAAACCAAAAGTGATCTTCAGTTATCCCAAAAATGTAACAAAATTCAGCCCATATTTTGTAAGCAATCATCTCGGGAGTTTGGTTTTCTTTCTTTATAAAGACATCTCTGTCGACCGCGGGGCCCAAAAAGTCTAATCGACCAGCAGACGAAATCCAGTTTATATCTAGAACTAGTTCAATTATCTTTCTCTCAGGTTTAAATATGTGGATTTTATAAATTATTCCAGACGGTTTTTTAGCTAGGTGTTCCGATATTTTATTTGTAAAGTTGACAAAGTTGGATATAAGTTCAGCCGCTGCTAAACCATTAAATTTAAAGGATTCGTTTGGATCTTCGTTTTCAATGCCGTGTCCATAAAAATCCTCACTAGCGGCGAAGATAATTTGACCATCTCTAAATATCCTAATAATTTTTCTGTCTCCATTGGTGATTTGCAAATACTCACCAGCAACTGGTTTTGTGCGTCCGAGTGTCCTCAAGTCCCACCCCATGTTTCTAAAACTAACTGGATTCTCGATGTACTTAGTTAATTCCGATTCACCCCCGGCAAATAAATCCTTAACTTCATTCGGTTGAGATCTAAATGAGCTGGATATGGCAAAAGTAGTGAAGTTTCTGAAATCGGAAAAATTCTTAATGTCGTTTACCCTATTTATTTCTTCGGGAGTGAATGTTTGGTGAACTTCATTGGCATTTTTTTCTAAAAGATAGGTCCTTACTGCTTCTCTGATCAACTCACTTCTATTCCTAATCTCAACTTCGGCTTGCTTATCAACTGCATCTAACAACTCTTCAGATAAAGTGATGTTTATTATTTGGTTTTTCCTCATGAACTTATTGTACACACATGTATGTGTAATTTCAAGTATTGTGGTTACCGGATTGAGACACTCCTTTTTTATACTGTCTCATTTGTCTCATTTAGCTTCAAATCTTTGATAGAATGAGACAGTGGGTAAGTGGGTGTTATAGGGACAGAAAGGTTCCAGACCCACATGCTCCGCCTACGTTCGCTGAAGCTCACTCCGGCGGACACAGTCCGCTAATCAAAACTTTTCTGTCAATATTTTTTCGACTAACTCTCTCGTATACAATTGGTGAATATTTTGATTTTCCCAATCGATTGCGTGTCGATATTCATCATTAGAATATGCTGTTAAATTTAATTTATTGGCAATATCGTGGACATCATTATTTTCTTTGCCTTCAATTTCAAAAGTAAAATAATCGGGGGTATATTTTGATAATTTTATTTCGACTCCCAAATAATTAAATTCCCAACTTTCCCAAAAATATATCATACCCGTATTAAATCGCATACATTCGAGCATATCTAGAGCAGATAAAAACTCCCCTGTTTTTAATTTAACCTCAACTTCTTTTCTCTCTAAATCCTGAAAGTTGCCAGTTTTGATTGAAATTTTTTCTTTATCATCACTTTTTTTAAGTCTGATATCGGTACCACTACTGTTTTTCCAGGTTTTAGTTTCTGAATCAAAACCAGGGGAAATATCAATCGATAATCGGTGATAATGATCGACCAATTCTCCTGTTTCTGATAACAATTTAAATAAATTATCAAATTTTTCTTTACTAATTTTCCCCCTGATTTCTATTTCGGTCATTTATTTATCCATCCTTCCGATATATTCACCGGTGTTGGGAAAATTATTTTTGTAATCATTTATTAATTTTGGAGTTAATTCTTTTGGTAGTAAATTATTTGGTAAATTATTCATGTCAAGCCAGGTGCACCAAACTGAACCATCAGAATGTTCGGGGTCAAGTAGATGTTCAACTTCTTCATATTTATTGATATCACCCAATATAAATAATTCGACACTATGTTCATTATCTTCTGGCATTATAAAATCACGAACATATAAGACTTTTTTAAATTCAAAATTTGCTCCGTCACACTCTTCGGCAGTTTCGCGAATACACCCCTCTAATATTGTTTCGCCGTATTCTAAATGTCCTCCAATATAATGGAAGAAATCATATTTCTGTCGATATTGGACTAATAATTTATCATTTTTGATGACTATTAATCTTAAGCGGACGTTTATTTTGTGATTTTCCATGTAAATCAAATTATACACCGGGTTATAATTGGTGATGAAGCCAAAAAATGGGGCGGCAGTATTAATAATGAGCCCGGATAAAATTTTATTATTTCATCGCGATAATATACCGACTATACCCGCACCCGATTGTTGGCAATTGGTGGGAGGAGGAATTGAGGAGGGAGAAACTCCAGAACAGGCACTGGTTCGGGAAGTAAAAGAGGAGGTTTGTTATGATTTGAAAAATTTTCAATTTGTGAAAAAGGTGGTGGGACAGTTAGGTGAAGAGAAATGGTTTTATGTAGCATTTGTAAATAAAGATGAAGAAAATAAATTTAAACTGGGACCCGATGAAGGACAGGAAATTGGTTGGTTTACAATAGAAGAGGCATTAAAAATTAAATTAGCAGCGGGGACAAAAATTTTATTGGAAAAATATAAAGAAATAATTATAAAAATGATGAAAACAAAAAATGTACCAAATATTAATTGAGGCTTTGGTTGATAGTGCTAAAACAATTCCCCTATTGTTAATAATTTATATTGGAATTGAACTACTAGAATATAAATTTGGCAACCAAATTCGAGAGTGGGTAGCCAAAGCGGGAAAAACAGGCCCGGTGGTGGGGGCAATTGCGGGAAGTTTTCCTCAATGTGGATTTTCGGTAATTGCCACGGCCTTGTACAATCAAAGACTGGTAACAATGGGCACATTAATAGCCGTATATTTGTCAACCAGCGATGAAGCCATACCTATAATTTTGGCTCAGCCAGATAAAGCTTATTTAATTTGGCCAATAATTGGAGTAAAAATATTGATAGCAGTGATATCGGGTTATGGGATTGATTTGATTTTTAGAAAAGAGCAATTGAAAATTATTTCTCATATTGAGTCGGTAGAAACTGGACATGATAATAAAAATCACCATCATGAAGTGGCACTAACCGAAACTGCTTGTTGTGGCCATGCGACGTGCATTGAAGTTGATAAATTTAATGTCAAAGAAGTGGTGTGGCACCCAATTGTTCATACTTTTAACGTTTTTATTTTTATATTTTTATCGACTTTATTGATTAATTTTTTATTTTTAAAACTGGGACTGGTAATTTTTGACAATGTATTTTTGATTGGATTAATTGGTTTGATTCCCAACTGCGCCTCATCGGTAGCTATCACTCAACTTTATTTAAAGGGGGCAATTGGTTTTGGTTCGGTGGTGGCAGGGTTATCGGCTAGTGGTGGATTGGGATTGTTGATATTATGGCGAGAGGAAAAAAATAAAAAAACATTTTTTAAGATTTTGGTGTTGCTGTATGTTATTGCGGTAATAGCGGGATTAGTTGTATAATAAATTTCCATGAAAATGATCAGGAGATTTTTCTATTTTTTGAGTTTTTATCCGCTACAAATGGCGGCTTTTATGCTGACAAATACAATATCGGTGGGATTTGATTCGATGCGACCCTGGACCATGAAAATGATTTTGAATAGTGCGGGCAGTGGTAACCAAAATAGTACTTATTGGTATTTGGGATTGTTTGGAGTCTCGGTAATTGGGGTAAATTTGATTAATGCCCTAACATTTTTTTTGGCGGATACAATTAAAATTCCCCTATCAAAACAAATACGAGAGGTGGTTTTTAAAAAAATCTTGGATTTGGATTTTGCCTATCATGTTGATAAAAATACTGGGGCATTAATTTCAGCTTTTAAACGAGGTGATGGAGCGGTTGATTCAATATTTAGCGCAGTTTTTCAAGAAATATATTGGACACTGATATACATAACTGTGGCGTTGTGGTTTTTATTTCAGGCTGATAAATATATTGGATTTTCATTGTTGGGATTATTTTCAATCAACATGTTTTTGATTTTTTGGTTGATAAATAAAAATTTGGACAAAAGAAAAGCGTTTAATAAATCGGAAGATCAAATATCGGGAATAATTACCGACACAATGATTAACTACGACACGGTTAAATATTTTGCGGCGGAAAAAAAGGAAGAAAAACGCTTGGCTGATAAATTTGTTGAATGGACAAATAATGTGTGGGGTTATGCCAATACTTTTAGACTGATGGATATTACCATTGGAACAGTGTCGGCATCGGGAATGTTGTTAATGCTTTTTATTGCGGTTTCTAAACTAAATAATGGCTTAACTTTGGGAGATGTAGTGTTGGTATCGGGTTTTGTCACTTCAATACATTTTCAATTTTTCCATTTATTTTCACAAATAAGACAAATTGCTAAACACGCGATTGATATGGAAACTTATTTTGCAATTTTGGATAATGAAGCGACAGTTAAAGATGCCATAAAACCTTTAAAAATAATTAAAGCCAAAGGGAAAATTGAATTTAGAAATATTGGATTTGTCTACCCTAAAAATAAACAAAAGATTTTGGATGGAATTAATTTGACAATAAATGCGGGAAGTAAGGTGGCTTTTGTGGGTCGATCGGGGGCGGGAAAAACGACTTTGGTCAAATTATTATTGCGATTTTATGACCCCAGCAAAGGCTTGGTATTAATTGACGGAATTGATATTAAAAAATTAAAAAAATCAGAATTAAGATCAATTATATCGGTGGTACCTCAAGAACCAGTTTTGTTTAACAACACTGTAATGTTTAATTTGTCCTATGGTAAGGAAAACGCAACTATGGAGGAAATTGAAAAAGCAGCAGAGCAGGCCAATATTTTGGAGTTTATAAAAAATTTACCAAAAGGCTGGGAAACCGAAGTGGGTGAACGAGGCATAAAACTTTCGGGTGGCCAAAAACAAAGATTGGCCATAGCTCGAGCCTTGTTGGCTGACCCTAAAGTTTTGGTGTTTGATGAAGCGACATCAAATTTGGATTCGGAATCGGAAAAACAAATACAGTTGGCGTTAGAAGTTGTTTCAAAAACGAGAACAGTAATTATTGTGGCTCATCGATTTTCGACGGTTCGTGATGCGGACAAAATTGTGGTGTTGGCCGCTGGAACAATAGTTGAAACCGGCAAGCATGAAGAATTAATCACCAAAGGCGGCGTTTACGAAAAATTGTGGAATTTACAGACGAAGGGAAAGTTGACGTTGATAAATTAGATTATTGATATAATTTGGAATGATTCAATCAAAAGCTTGGAACTGGAAAGTAGCTAACTCTAATTATTGGCAAGAGGCGGCGCCTGAAGTTTATCCATTAATTGGTAGATGGAAAAAATTAAAATTAAATAAATTTTTAGATTTGGGTTGTGGTGTTGGCCGTCATACAATATTAATGGCGGAAAATGGATTTGAGGTATTCGCTACCGATCTATCAGTTGATGGTCTGGAAAAACTAAATGAAATTGCTCAAGATCAAAATTTGAAAATTAAAATTGAAAAAGCCGACATGGTTTCGTTGCCTTTTGTAGATAATTCATTTGATTGTTTAGTCGCCTATCATGCAATATATCACACTGATGAAGTTGGTATAAAAAAAGTTATGTCAGAAATTAAAAGAGTTTTAAAAACTGGTGGTGAGGCATTGATTACTTTTAATTCACAAAAAAATACTGCATTTGCAGATCCTCGAAATGAACACCTTTCCACAAATGTAGTTATAAAAAATATTGGACATGAGGCTGGAATTCCACATTATTATGCTACGAAAAAGGATGTGGAAATGTTAATCGACGATTTTGAAACGATTGAATTTGGGTATAGAGAAGAATATTGGAATTCTCCAGAACTTGGACCTGATTATATTAGCGCCCACTATTGCGTATTAATCAAAAAGAAATAACACAAAAATGCCGGGGCATATAAATACACCTCGGCATTTTGTAGACAAATAAAAATTATTTAGTAATTGAAGGGGTGAGATTTTGAGTTTGTCCTAATAATTTTGGATCTAATTCGATAGTTGTGGCAGTAACAGAACCGTCGGTGTTGTTTGTGCCAAACACAGCAACCTTGGAACCAACTTTTAGATCAGTTTTTGGAGCATCAACTGATTTGGTAATTGCTACGGTTGAAGATAATAAAACGATTCTACTTGAACCATCGGCCATTTTTACTGTGACACTTTTGTCATCAAGAGCAATAACGTCGCCAATTGTTTGACGATTACCGCGCATCATACCTTGTCCACCAGTACTAGGAATGCCATTACGTCCAGTAAACTGACCTGTACCGTTACGAGCAAAACCTGTAATAGCTGTTTTGGCTTGGGCAACTTTGTAACCAATACCAAAAGAACCTCCACCAACTAATAACATTAAAATCACGACCAAAATAATTGTATTTTGATTTTTCATAAAAAAGATTGAATAATTAATTAATATATTTTAATAATTGTTTCTGAATTTAATCTGAAATTATTATTCCCAACGTAATGCTTCGATGGGTTGTAAATTGGCGGCGCGGCGGGCGGGATACAAACCAAAAACTATTCCAATAACCCCAGAAACTCCCATAGCTAGGGCAATGGCACCAATAGAAATCGAAACAGGAAAACCCATAAATAATGACAAACCATACGAGATAGAAATACCAAAAATCATGCCGATGATACCTCCAAAAAAAGTTAATATAACTGATTCAACTAAAAATTGAGTAATAATTGTTTTCTTTTTGGCCCCCAGGGCTTTTCGTAAACCAATTTCTCGAGTACGTTCGGTGACAGTAACTAACATTATGTTCATAATACCAATACCTCCAACCAATAAAGATATAGCCGCAATTCCACCCAACAGTGTAGTAAATGTTCCAGTGACTTGAGACACAGTGCTTAAAATTTCTTGTTGAGACATAATGGTAAAATCGGCCGAGGCGGGATTAGTTTGATGATGGCGATCAAGTAAAAAATATCCTAATTCATCTTGAGCTTGGACCATAACCTCAGACGATTTGGCCTCAACGGCAATTGACGATAAATAATTTACCCCAGCTAATTGTTTTTGCATAGTTGAAAGTGGGACATAAACTTGGTCGTCGGGATTGTTAAATCCACTGCCACCTTTGGCGGTAGTGACACCAATAACTTTAAAAGTTTGTTTACCAATACGAAGTGATTGACCCACCGGGTCAACCCCATCACCAAATAAATTAGTAGCAGTCGTAGGACCAACAACGGCAACTTTGGACATTGAATCAACATCACGTGTAGTAATGAAATTGCCATTAGATAGGCTTAATTTGTGAATTGTTTCATACTCAGGAACTACTCCTTGAACTGTAGTATTAGAATTATTGGCACCGGCAATTAATTGAAAACGACGAGAAAATTCGGGGGAAACACTAAGAATGGTGGTAATTTTTGGAGTAGTGGAAATAGCAGTGGCATCGGCTAAAGTTAAGGTAGTATTGCTGCCCGGAGCTTCACGAACATTACCGGTGCGAGCACCACCAGGAGTTATAGTTAATAAATTGGCACCAAGAGATTGAATTTGATTTTGAATTGAAAGTTGACTTCCTTGGCCAATAGAAATTAAAGCAATAACCGAGCCAATACCAATAATAATTCCTAATGCAGCCAAACCAGTGCGCATTTTATTGAGACTAAGGGTGGAAAAAGATTCAAAAATTATTTCGATAAGTTTCATAAAATTATTTTTTATTTTTATAATCCTCGGTGATTTGACCGTCACGAATAACAATAATTCTTTTGGCATGAGAGGCAATGTCGGGTTCGTGGGTAATCATAATAATAGTGCGACCATCTTGATTTAATTTTTCAAAAATTTTCATAATCCCTTCGGCTTGATCAGAAGCAATATTGCCGGTTGGTTCGTCGGCTAAAATAATTTTTGGATCCATTGATAACGCCCTGGCAATGGCGACCCGTTGCTGTTGACCACCGGAAAGTTGATTACTTAAATGATTTATTCGGTCTGACAAATCAACTAATTTTAATAATTCCATTGCTTTTTGTTGCCTAAAATCGGCATTAATTCCGGCATAAGCCATGGGCAACATAACATTTTTTAAAGCAGAAGTTCGAGGTAATAAATTAAATGATTGGAAAACAAAACCAATTTTTTTATTTCTGATTTCGGCCAAATCATCATCACGAAGTTTTGAAATGTTTTCACCATCTAATATATATTGGCCAGAGGTTGGTGAATCGAGAGCACCTAAAATATGCATTAGGGTTGATTTGCCTGAACCTGATGGCCCCATGATAGCAACGAATTCACCTTTTTTAATTTCAAAAGAAATTGATTTTAGAGCGGTGGTGGTAACGCCATCATTACTATATATTTTTGAAATATTTTTTAATTTAATCATTTTTACCTCATACGAACACCACCACCCAACCCACCAAATACTGATGTGGTTGATGTAGTAGTTTTTGCTGAAGATGTGGTAGTTACAGCAGTAACAACTTGTTGACCATCGTCGATACCAGAAACAATTTCTGTATCTGTATCATTACTAAGTCCTGTAACTACAGGTAAATTAGTTAATATATTATTTTTAAGAACTCTAACAAAATTTTCTCCATTTTGAGAAACTATGGCTCCATTGGGGACAATTAAAATATTGTCTTTAAAGTCGATTAAAATATTGGCAGTAGCTGACATATTGGCAAAAATATCGGGAGTGCCCGAATCAAGAGTAATAGTAACGGGATAAGAAACAACACCCGACGAAACAGTGCCAGTGGTGTCGATGGCGACAATTTTACCGGTATAAGTTTTATCGGTAAAAGCAGAAAGGGTAACTGTAACTTTGTTACCAACTTTGACTTTGGGGACATCAATTTCAGTTAAAGAAACAGAAATTGAAGGAGTAGCGTTGGTTTTGACAATAGCAATTTTATTTTCGATATTGCTACTATTACTTGCACTAGAAGTCGGATTTAAAATCATGCCAGGGGCGAGAGAAATTGATCCAATAGTTCCAGAAATTGGAGAATACACGACAGCACCGGCAGATTGATAGGATAAACGTGAAGCTTCAAGTGATACTTTTTGTTGTTGTAATTGTTTAGTTAAATTGTTGTATGATTCTTGGGCTAAAAGATAATCATCGTGTCTCTGAATATAAGTTGGGTCATCGGGTGAAAGACCTTGCCATTGGTTGATAAAAATGTTTTTAGTATTAACTAAAGTACTATCTAAAGAATAGATTTTGTCTTGAGTAGTTTTTAGTGAATTTTGAGCTGATAAATATGAAGAATAAGCCGATTCTAATTTTTGACGACCGTCTAAATCTAAATCGATTTGCATAATGGGAGTGCCGGTAGAAACTTTTTGACCTTCTTTGACATATATTTTTTTGACAACTCCCGAGGCTGTAGTAGTAACAGTACGGCTATTGCTGGTAGACACAGAACCTGAGGCGGTTAGTGAAACAATTAGAGTACCCTTGGTAGCGGTGGCAGTAGTATATTTTGGAGTAGTGGTTGATGAAGAAAAAAGTTGTTTGTAAACAAAATATGAAACAATGGCTAAAATAGGCAAAATTATGAGTAACTTTTTTTTCATAGGTTATTGTTAAATTATTTTCTGAAAATTAGCTGAACGGTGGTTCCATTATCCGAGATACTGTCAACAATTATTTTTCCTCCTTGTTTGTCCATAATTTTTTTGGCGATGGGAAGGCCAAGGCCATAACCACCTTCACCACTTTTGGTGCGGGCATTATCGGCTCGATAAAAACGATCAAAAATATGGGGTAAATCTTTTTGAGAAATCCCTAAACCCGAGTCTTTGATAATTATTTTATTATTAGTTGAATATATTTTAATTGGTTGATTGTCAGAATATTTAATGGCATTGTCAATGATTATTTCAAATAATTCTTCGATAGATGAAGGATCACCAACAATAAAATAATTTTTGGTTTTATTGATTATTTTTATTTTTTTTGATGAAGCTTTGGCAGATAATCGAGCAATTACTTTATCAATAGTTTCTTTTATGTTTATTGATAAATGCTGTTGACCATTACCATTTTCAAGGTGAGATAGGCGAAGCATAGAATTGGTTAAATTAGTTAATTTATCGACTTCTTTGATACCTATTTTTAGATTATTTTTAGCTTCGGCAATATTTAATTTTGGACTACGTAATGCAACTTCAAATGTTGATTTTAGGGCTGTCAAAGGAGTGCGAAGTTCATGGGAGGCATCAGAAATAAATATTTTTTGTTCTTCAATAATTTTGGCGATGGGTTTTAAAGTAATACCCGCCAAAAAATAACTTAAACTGCCTGAAACTACTAAAATAACAATGTTTTGATACAAAAGCTGAAGAAGTAAATGATTTTTGCTTTCACTAATAAATTCAACATCAATTTCAATGTCGGGTCGACGCATTGGTCCTCTATTGGCAAAACGGTCAATTTCTATAGAAATCAAACCATAAATTGCCACCGAAAAAAACAAACTAACTAACATAATAATTAGGACGTACCACAAAGTTAGTTGAAGGCGGGCGCGTTTAAACATTTTTATTTGTTAATCTGTAACCAAAACCGCGTAAAGTTTCAATATAATTATTTCCGATTTTTTGACGTAAATTACGAATATAAACTTCAACGGTGTTTGGTAAAACTTCCGAATCATAATCCCATAATCGAGAAATAATTTTTTCTTTGGATAAAATTACACCAACATTGCGCATTAAAAATTCAAGTAAAACAAATTCCCGAGACGATAATTTTATTTCTTTTTTATTAAGTAAAACTTTAAAATTAGTATTATCTAGAGATAAATTTCCCACAGTAATTATGGATTTGGCAATATTTTGAGGGCGGCGAATTAAGGCACGAATACGAGCTAATAATTCTTCAAAAGAAAATGGTTTGATTAAATAATCATCGGCGCCACAATCGAGGCCCGAGATTTTGTCTTCAGTTTGACTTTTGGCCGTTAACATCAAAATTGGAGTGTGATTGCCACTAGATCGAAGTTTTTGACAAATAGTAATACCATCAATTCCGGGTAACATTAGATCTAAAAGAATTAAATCGTAATCTTGAGTTGAGGCCAAATCGTAACCATCAGTACCAGTAAAGGCCACATCAACGGCATAGTTTTCTTGCTGTAAACCCTTTTTGAGCGATTGGGCAATTAAGTGCTCATCTTCGATGACTAAAATCTTCATTATATATAGTATAAGCCCGAAGCTGAATATTGGCTGAAAAGGATTATTGTTCTCGTTCTATTCGAATAGTGCACTCGGTAAGGAGAGCGGCGAGAGCGCCAATGATGGCCAGAGGTGGCAAAATAACAGCGCCAGCGATACCAAAGGTTAGAGAAAAAGATAAAATCTGTTTACCCTTTTTGGATTCAATGCTAATTTTACGAACATTTCCCTCGTGAATTAATTCTTTGACTTTTTTGAGAAGATCTTCACCATTAACTTTGAATTCTTCGGTTTTTATTTTTTTAGTTTTTGTTGGCATAAGATATTATATAATGTTTTATTGTGAAAAAAATATTGTTGGGATTTTTGTTTTTAATGATGGTTGGGAATGTGATGGCGGCGGAGAAATCGTATAGTATAAACAACGTAAATATTGGGGCAACGGTGAATGCCGATGGATCGATGATGGTGACCGAAAATAGGCAATATGACTTTTCGGGTAGCTACACTTTTGCTTATCAATATATTAATAAGTCAGGAGAAAGAGGAGAAAAATATAATTTATCTAATTTTAAAATTTGTGATGAAACGTGGTGTTATTTAAAGTTGGCGACAGTGGGTGATGCTGATACGATTAGACCTGTTAACAGTTTTTATGTGGTTGAAGAACCGGATAGATATTATATTAAATGGTTTTATAGGGCAAATAGCGAAATAAAAAATTTTAGATTAAGTTACAAAATTGATAACGCAGTTACTTTACATAAAGATATAGCGGAAATTTATTGGAAATGGATAGGAAATGATTGGGAAATTTCGCAAAATAATGTAAATGTAAAAGTAAATTTACCTAGTGGAATTGGAAGTAGTGATATTCAAGCCTGGGGTCACGGGCCATTGGAGGGAGTGGTAAAAATAAGTGATCAGTTATCAGTTACGAGTTACGAGTTTGTGAATTTTTCTGTTCCAAATTTATCGCCTAAAACTTTTTTTGAAGGGAGAATAATTTTACCTAAAAATATTTTTAATAAGGGAGCGGTGGGGAATTTGACTAAAGCCGATATTTTAAATCAAGAAAATAAATATATTGCTGATACTATAGCCCAGAAAAAAATGAGGTCGGGTATTGGTAATATTTTGGCGATATTTTCGATAATTATTTTTTTATTTGCTTCTAAATTATTTTTTATAAGATTAATTGAATTTTGGAAATATCAGAAAGAAGAAAAGTTACCTAAAGTAAATTTGTCGGGAAGAATTTGGGAACCACCAAGCGATATTGACCCGGCTCAAATTGAACAGTTGTTGTGGGCTAATAAAGAACTAACTCCAAAAGCATTTACGGCGACAATATTGTCTTTGATTCAAAATCGATACTACAAACTAACTCGGAGTGATCAAAAGATGGGTTTTATTTTTAAGAAATATGAATACTATATAGAAAAAACTCAAAACTTAAAACTTAAACATCAAAGCGGGATACAGGAGAAAGTAATCGATTTTTTGGATAATATAGATGAAAATAAGGTAAGTTTGGGTGAAATTGCTAGTTGGTGTAAATCACATCAAACAACCAGCTATAACTTTTTTAAAGATTTAAAAGAAATTACATTAAAGGAAAATTTAAAAGAAGGATATTTTGACCAAAAAGCAAATAAATTAAATAAGGAAGTGGGGACAATAATTTTATTAGTATTTTTGGATATTGCGATATTTGTATTAATGTTTTTGTCGGTGGTTTTTGGAGCAAACATACTATTGATTACTGCCCAAATATTGGCGTTACCATTGGCAATTGTTTATATTTTTGTATCGATTATATTAAAAGTAAATGGGGAAAAGAGAACCGAAAAAGGTAGCTTGGAAGCAGCCAAATGGATAGCTTTTAAAAGACATTTGGATGAATATAAGCAAACAGTAAATTACCCGATTGATTCAATAATTTTGTGGGAAAAGTATTTGGTTTACGGGACTGTGTTGGGAGTATCGGTTAAAACACTATCAGCATTGCCAGTGAAATTTAATGAAGTTGATCAATCTACTGGGGTAATGTATTGGGGTGGAAGTAATTTTATCGATAATGATTTTTTGTCAATAAATTCAGCCGTATCGTCAATATCTTTTGCAGCCTCATCAAGCTATGGGGCGACAGGATCGGGATCGTCGGGAGGATTTTCGGGTGGGGGTGGTGGTGGAGGAGGCGGAGGCGGTGGAGGAGCAGGGTAAAGCTAATTATCAATTACGAATTAATAATTACGAATTAAAGAAAAAAATAGTACAATAACTTAATGAAAAAATATATTGCAATTTTAACCGTTTGTGTTTTAGTACTTAGCGCTTGTGGTGAACAAATTACAAGCAAAATTAATGAGACCAAAAATAAAGTTGAAAATAAAAAAACTTCAATAAAAGATTTGTTGGGTTTAGGTAAAGAACAAAAATGTGTGTGGTCGAGCGAAGTAGAAGGTGATAAATCGACGGGAACAATGTTGATTAAAGGAAATAAATTTCGTCAAAGTATAACCACTAAAATAACTGATCAAAAGGAAACAGCGATTGAAGTAATTACCGATGGAGTGTGGACATATTTATGGAATCCGAATACTAAAGAACAAGGGATGAAAATGAAAGTGACAGACGAACAAAAAGCTGACACAGAAAAATTGGCCAACGGATCACTAGATTGGGGTAAAGAATATAATTATAATTGTTCCCCCGCTTCGGTGTCGGATAGCGAATTTACTCCACCAAAAGATGTAGAATTTATGGATTTACAGGCATTGCAAGAACAATTTAAAAACTTAATTCCAAGTGGAGTTGATGTACCTACTGGTGAATAAAAAATATTGGATTGTGGGATTATTGTTATTGGTGTGTTTTTTGGGTTTGCGTTTAGTAAACATTGACCAAAACTTAGTATTTTTATCTGACCAAGGGAGACATTTGTTGGAAGCGAAACAAATGGTTGAGAATCATAAGCTGCAACTTTTGGGGCCAGTGGTAACGTCAAAATCAGTAGAAGGAAGGAATTTTTTTATAGGAGCTAACTATTATTATGTTTTGGCAATAGTTGGTTTAATTGCAGCTTGGGACCCGGTAAAAATTACTTTAATTTTTGTTTTGATTGATTTAATATCTTGGCTATTTTTGTGCAAGTGGATGGCAAAAAAATTTAGCCATAAAATTGGATTAATTATTTTTACTTTTGTTACTTTTTCCCCTTATTTAATTTTGCATAGCCGATTTTTTTGGAACCCGCATTTATTAATACCATTATCGGTAATGTATTTGTATTTTTTGGATAAATTTAAAATCAAACATAAAATGTGGTATTTGCTTTTGGCTTCGATTTGTTGGGGTTTTGCCACTGCTTGTCACTATGGGGCTGTGTTTTGGGTGGTACCTTTGGTGATTATTTTGGGAAAGAAAAATATTTTTAAAATAAAAAATTGGTTAATTATTGTTTTGGGATTTGTAATCGGTGATTTACCTTTTTTTGTTTTTGAGTTGCGACATAATTTTTATAACATCAGAACAATGTTGTTAGTATTTGCAAAACCCGGCAGCGGGGGCATAATGCCCCATTACTTTATATTTCCAATGTTGGTAATGGGAATATATTTGTTTGTAAAATATATTAAAATCAAAAAAATATATTTATTTTTGTTGATAGGTGGATTATGGTTGGGTCAGTTTTATATATTGGATAAAGTTGAAATTGATGGCTGGAAATATACCGATCAATTAAAAGTGGCTAATATAATTTCGAAAAATTGTGTGGGGCAATTTAATGTTGCCTCACTGGTTGAGGGAGACACCCAAACTTATAGTCAAAGATATTTGTTAAATTACTTTAAATGTAATCCATTGGGAATTACAGATTATCCTAACGCCAAAATATTATATGTGATTGCTCCACGATATCGAAATGTGGAAAATGAATTGGTATGGGAAGTCAATAGTTTTGGAGGTAAGATAGTGAAAAAAATTGAGGTAAATAATAAGGTTTTTTTATATAAACTAGAAAAGCTGACTAGTGAAAAATATGTAACAATTGTAAACCCGGTTCGAAGTCGAGAACTATGGAAAGATGACAGTTTAAAACCAATTGAAGACCAATATACAATAATTAATAAATTGGGATTAAAGGCGACATGGCTAATTCAAAATGATGTTTTGTTAGATGCAAAATTGGTTTCTAAAATAAAAAGTTTTGATAATAATCAAGAATTGGGAATTTTTTTGGAGGTGTCAAAAAAATTAGCTTTAGAATCGAGAGTATATTTTGAAGAGCAGCAACCTTGGTATGACCCACGAGTAGTTTTTTTGTCGGGATATGATATTGCTGATCGAAAAAAAATAATAGATAAAATGATTTTGGATTTTAAAAATACTTTTGGATATTTGCCAAAATCTGCGGGGGCGTGGTGGATTGATAGTTGGTCACAACAATATTTGGAAAACAAATATAATATAAAAATTGTTTTGATATGCAGTGATCAAAAAACGACGGATAAATATGGAATATGGGGACAGTGGTGGGGGTACCCTTATATCCCCTCACCTGATAATATTTTGAGCCCGGGAAATTCTAAATCGGTAGTGATTCAATGGGCACAACGCGATTTGGAAAAAGCCTATTTTGGATCAGGATTTAAAGTATCAAATTATTCGTTGCAAGCTAACGATTATTTGTCACAAAAACTAGATATTAAATATTTTGAAAAATTAGCAAA